>NZ_DASVSF010000065.1 GCF_036388275.1 Longimicrobium sp. | reverse complement strand
CCCGGCCGGTGGACCGGCTGACGCTGGTGTCGGACGAGGAGCGCCGCCTGGTGGTGGAGGAGTGGAACCGCACGGAAACGCCGTACCCCGCCGACTCGTACATCCACGAGCGGTTCGAGGCGCAGGCCGGGCGCACGCCCGACGCGGTGGCGGTAGTCTTCGAGGACCGGGAGCTGACGTACGCGGAGCTGAACGCCCGGGCCAACCGGCTGGCGCACCACCTGAGGAGCCTGGGCGTGGGCCCCGACGTGCGCGTGGGGATCTGCGTGGAGCGCGAGCCCGAGCTGGTGGTGGCCGTGCTGGGGGTGCTGAAGTCGGGGGGCGCGTACCTGCCGCTGGACCCCGCCTATCCGCGGGAGCGGCTGCTCGACATGGTGCGGGACAGCGCCCCGGTGGTCATGGTGACGCAGGGGGCGCTGGCCCCGCGGCTGGAGGGGCTGGACGTGCCCCTGCTGTCGCTGGACGAGGACGCGGCGTGGTGGGATGGCCATCCGGCCACGAACCCGGAGCGTGCGGCGCTGTCGCCGGAGCACCTGACGTACGTCATCTACACCTCGGGCTCCACGGGGCGGCCCAAGGGGGTCATGATGACGCACGGGGGCGCTTCCAACCTGCTGCACTGGTACCTGGGCGCCACCGGGCTCACGGAGCGCGACGCGGTGCTGGTCGTCACCTCCTTCAGCTTCCACCTGACGCAGCGCAACCTGCTGGCCCCACTGTTCGTGGGTGGCCGGGTGCACCTTGCGCGCGAGCCGTTTGAGCCGGGCAGGATCACGGCGCAGATCGTGGCGTCCGGCATCACCATGATGAACCTGACGCCGACGGGGTTCCAGGCGCTGGTCGAGGCGGACGGGGGGCGGGCGATCGGCGGGCTGCGGATCGTGGTGTTCGGCGGGGAGCCGCTGTACCCGCGGCAGCTGGCACGGGTGCCGGAGCCCCGTCCGGTGTTCCTGAACCCGTACGGTTCCACGGAGGCGACCGGGATCACGGCCCACCACTTCGCGCGGGCGGACCTGTCGAGCTACTCCAGCCGCTCCATGCCGCCGGGCCGCCCCATCGCCAACGCCACCATCTACGTGCTGGACGCGGCCGGCGAGCCGGTGCCGGTGGGGGTGACCGGGGAGCTGTACCTGGGCGGCGCCGGGGTGACGCGCGGGTACCGGGGGCTCCCCGGGCAGACGGCCGAGCGCTATCTCCCCGACCCCTTCGGCGCCACGCCCGGCGCGCGGCTGTACCGCACGGGCGACCTGGGGCGGTGGCTGCCGGACGGAACGATCGAGTTCATGGGCCGCGGCGACTCGCAGGTGAAGGTGCGCGGGTTCCGCATCGAACTGGGCGAGATCGAGGCGCGGCTGGCCGAGCACGCGGCCGTGCACGAGGTGGTGGTGGTGGCTCGCGACGGGGAGGTCGGAGACCCGCGGCTGGTGGCCTACTACACGGGCGACGGTGCGGCTGCGGCGGTGCTGCGCGCGCACCTGGCCGAGCGGCTGCCGGAGTACATGGTGCCGGCCGCGTTCGTCCACATGGACGCGCTCCCGGTGAACCCCAACGGCAAGCTGGACCGCAAGGCGCTGCCGGAGCCGGAGTTCGGGCCGGACGAGGAGACGTACGTCGCGCCGCGCACGCCGGTGGAGGAGGTGCTGGCGGGGATCTGGGCCGAGGTGCTGCGCCTGGAGCGGCTGGGGGTGCACGACGAGTTCTTCGGGCTGGGCGGGCACTCGCTCCTGGCCACGCGGGTGGTGTCGCGGGTGCGCGAGGTGTTCGGCGTGGAGCTGCCGCTGCGGGCGTTCTTCGAAGGCCCCACCGTCGCCGAGCTGGCTGTGCGCGTGGAGGAGATGCGCCGCGCGGGGGCGGCGGTGCTGCCGCCCGTGGTGCCGACCGAGCGCACGCAGGTGCCGCCGCTGTCGTTCGCGCAGCAGCGGCTGTGGTTCCTGGAGCAGATGGGAAACCTGGGCAGCACCTACCACATCCCCATGCGCCTGCGGCTGCGGGGCGACCTGGACCGCGGCGCGCTGGCGCGGTCGCTGGACCGCATCGTCGCCCGTCACGAGGTGTTGCGCACCTCCTTCCCCACGGTGGACGGCGAGCCGGTGCAGCGCATCGCCCCGGTCGAGGAGAGCGCGTTGCGGCTCGTGGAGCACGATCTCCATGCCGCGCCCGACGCGGAGGACGAGCTGCGCCGCCTGGTCTCGGACGAGGTGAGCGCGCTCTTCGACCTGGAGCACGGCCCGCTGGTCCGCGGGCGGCTGGTGCGGATGGCGGCGGACGACCACGTGCTGCTGCTGACGATGCACCACATCGTCTCCGACGGCTGGTCGATGGGCGTGCTGCACCGCGAGCTGGGCGCGCTGTACGCCGCCTTCATCCGCGGCGAGCCCGATCCGCTCCCGCCGCTGCCGGTGCAGTACGCCGACTACGCCGCGTGGCACCGCCGCGTGGTGGAGGGCGAGGTCCTGCAGCGCCAGGCGGAGTACTGGCGCGAGACGCTGGCCGGCGCGCCGGAGCTGCTGGAGCTGCCGACGAGCCATGCGCGCCCGGTAAAGCAGGACTTCACCGGCGCGTCGGTGGACGTGGAGCTCGACGAGGCGCTGGCCACGGCGCTCAGGACGCTGGGGCAGCGGCACGGCACCACGCTGTTCATGACGCTGCTGGCCGGGTGGGCCGCCGTGCTTGCCCGGCTGTCGGGCCAGGACGAGGTCGTGGTCGGCAGCCCCACCGCCAACCGCGGGCGGAGCGAGATCGAGGGCCTGGTCGGCTTCTTCGTCAACCTCCTGGCGGTGCGCATCGACCTGTCGGGCTCGCCCAGCGTGGCGGAGCTGCTGGGGCGGGTGAAGGAGCGCGCCCTGGGCGCCCAGCACAACCAGGACATCCCCTTCGAACAGGTGGTGGAGCACCTTCATCCCACGCGCAGCCTGGCGCACACCCCGCTCTTCCAGGTGATGTTCGCCTGGCAGAACGCGCCGGGGGAACGCCTGGAGCTGCCGGGGCTGGCACTGGGCCCGCTGGACCCGGAGGGCTCCGGGGGCTCGTCATTGCCCGTGAGCGCGAAGTTCGACCTGTCGCTGGCGCTCCGGGACGAGGGCGGCCGGATCAGGGGGACGGTGGAGTACGCCACCGCGCTCTTCGACCGGGCCACCGTCGAGCGGCACGTGGGCTACCTGCGGCGGGTGCTGGACGAGATGGTCGCGGACGACGCGAAGCCGGTGGACCGCCTGGCGCTGCTCTCCCCGGCCGAGCGGCGCACGGTGGTGGAGGAGTGGAACGCCACCGATGCCGCGTACCCCGCCGAAGCGTGCATCCACGAGCTCTTCGAAGCCCAGGTGAAGCGGACGCCCGGCGCGGTGGCGGTGTCGTTCGAAGGCTCGCGTCTCACCTACGCGGAGCTGAACGCGCGGGCCAACCGGGTGGCGCACCACCTCCGCGCGCTCGGGGTGGGGCCGGAGGTGCGCGTGGCGGTGGGAGTCAGGCGGGGGCTGGAAACGGTGGTCGGGCTCCTGGCGGTGCTGAAGGCCGGCGGCGGCTACGTCCCGCTCGACATCGTGAATCCGGAGGACCGCCTCCAGTACGTGCTGGGCGACAGCGCGCCCGCCGCGCTGCTGACGGAGGGGCCGCTCGTCGCCCGCTTCGCCGGCGCCGGGGTGCCGCTCGTCGACACGGGCGACCTCGCGGCGCTGGATGCGTATCCCGCGTCGGATCCCGACCGGGCCGAGGTGGGGGTGCGGCCGGAGCACCTGGCATACGTCATCTACACCTCCGGGTCCACGGGAAGGCCCAAGGGCGTGCTGGTGCGCCACGGCTCGCTGGTCAGCCTGCTGGCCGTCAGCCGCGCGGAGTACGGCGTGGGCCCCGGCGACGTGCTGCCTGCGCTGGCGTCGAGCGCCTTCGACATCTCCCTCTTCGAGATCCTTCTCCCGCTCATTTCCGGCGCGGAGACCCGCCTGGTCATGCCCCAGCGGGTGATGGACCCCCGCGCGTTCCTGAGCGAGGTCACGGACGCCACGCTCCTGCACGCGGTCCCCGCGCTGATGCGCGAGATCGTGCAGGTGGAGCGCCGGGCGCCGCGCCTGGCCCGCCTCCGCGCCACCTTCGTGGGCGGCGACCAGGTTCCCGCCGACCTGCTGGCGGAGATGACCGCCACCTTCCCGGCCGCGCGGACCTCCGTTCTCTACGGCCCCACGGAGGCGGCGATCCTGGCCTCGGCGCACGAAGTGCCGGCGGACGGTGCGGTCGCCGGGCACCCGATCGGCCGGCCGCTGGGGAACGTGCGGCTGTACGTCTGCGATGCGCTGGGCGAGCCGCAGCCGCCGGGCGTCGCGGGCGAGCTGCTGATCGGCGGGGCCGGTGTCGCGCGCGGCTACCTGGGCCGCCCCGCGCTCACCGCCGAGCGCTTCGTCCCCGATCCGTTCTCCGCCGTCCCCGGCGCACGGCTGTACCGCAGCGGCGACCGGGCGCGATGGAAGGAAAACGGCGTTCTCGACTTCCTGGGACGCAACGACTTCCAGGTGAAGATCCGCGGCTTCCGCATCGAGCTGGGCGAGATCGAGGCGCGGCTGCGCGAGCACCCGGCGGTGCGCCAGGGGGTGGTGCTGGCGCGGGAGGACACCCCGGGGAGGAAGCGGCTGGTGGCCTACGTGGTCGGCGAGGCCCCGGCCGACGCGCTGAAGGCGCACCTCGCCGGCCGTCTGCCGGCGTACATGGTGCCGGACGCGTACGTGCCGCTGGAGGCCCTTCCGCTCACGAGCAACGGCAAGCTGGACCGTCGGGCGCTCCCGGCGCCGGAAGGCGCGGCGTTCGCGCGCCGTGGCCTCGAGCCGCCGCGCACCATGGCGGAGGCCGTGCTGGCCGAGATCTGGGCCGATGTGCTGGGGGTGGAGAGCGTGGGCCGGCGCGACCACTTCTTCGACCTGGGCGGCCACTCCCTGCTCGCCGCCCGGATGGTGGCCCGGGTGCGCGAGTCGCTGAACCCCGCCGCGACGGTGGACGAGGTGTTCACGTACCCGACGCTCTTCCAGCTCGCGGCGCGGCTGGAGCGGACCGGTGAGTGGGTCGGCACCGCCCGCGCCATCCCGATCAGGGAGACCGGCTCCGAGCCCCCCCTGTTCCTGATCCACGACGTAATGGGGTTCGTCTTCTACGGGCAGATCCTTCGCCCGCACCTGGACCCGGAGATCCCCGTCTACGCCCTGCCGGGGCCGCTCAACGACACGGACGAGCTCGACTCCCTGGACGACCTGGTGACCCGGCTGGTGCGGATGATCACGGAGGTGCAGCCGGAGGGGCCGTATCGCGTGGCGGGGTGGTCCGCGGGCGGAGCCTATGCCTACGCCGCGGCGGAACGGCTGGTCGGAGCGGGACAGGCGGTGGAGTTCGTGGGGCTGCTGGACACCATCTACCCGGGCCCCATGCCGGTGCCGGACTCACCGACGATGCGGCAGCACAGGGTGCTGGGGGTGCTGTCCTGGGCCACCGGCGAGATGCGGCCGACGCCCGAGGCGCTCATGGCGCTCAGGGCGGATGGCGAGGGACTGGACATGGCGGGCTTCATCGCCGAGTGCAAGGCGCGGGCGCTCCTTCCCGAATCGGTCACCGTGGAGCGGGCCGAGCAGGTGGCTCTCCGGCTCGACCTCCTCGAGCGCAGCTATGAGGAGATCGTCCCCGGGCCGCTCCCGGCTTCCGTCCACATCTTCAGCACCGACGCCGCCCAGGCGTCGGGCGACCCCCGCCGCGGCTGGCACGACCTGCCGGGGGGACGTCCGTTCCAGCTGGTGCGCGTTCCGGGTGACCACAACACGATGTGGGCGAAGGGGAACGTGGAGCTGCTGGGGGCGGCGATCTCTCGCGCGGTCCATGCGTCCGCCGCGGGCGGGGGCTGAGGCTCGGCGGGGCCAGCGCCTCACCAATCAGCTGGCAGGACAAGGGATCCCGCACGATGAGGCGCCGCCGCTCTCCTGAGCGGCGGCGCCTTCGTTCGGGCCAACAATCCCGGGTCGGTCCAATGCCGCCCTTCCACCGTAACCGGCTTCGCCAGGTTCCGCGGCTGATCGGGGTTCGTGCCGCGAAGCACGGCGATGGGGTACGCCAGCAGCTGCAGCGGCACGCTGCCCAGCAGGGGCGTCAGCGCGTCGTGCGTGCGCGAGATGCGGATCACGTGGTCCATCACCGTGTCCCGCTCGTCGTCGGCCTGGCCGAATGAGAACGCACCGTCCTGTCTGAAAATGCGCCCCCTCGAAAACCAGCGTTCCTGCTGCGTCCGCCCGGTGGCGGGCAGTACGCTGTCCGTGAGCGGGGGCCGGGCCCCTTGATCGGCCGATCCTGCCGTTAAGCGCGTCCCAGGCGACAATGAAGGTGAGGGACTTGCGCGTTCTCCACGAACGTGGTTACTCTCCAAAATCCAGTCTGAAATGATGTGCCACCGGACGCCTCCTGCGTTGCCGCGCCCACGGCCCCCGACGCAGGCGACCGCCTTCCGTTCACAGAGGAGAAGAGCATGCTGGCCAGCGCCGAACCATCGATCTTCACGGAACAGAACTGGCACCTCTACACCCCGGAGAACCACGCCGTATGGGAGTTGCTGTACGCGCGGCGGATGCGCGACCTCCAGCGGACGGGGAGCCGCGTCTTCCTGGAGGGCGCGGCCGCGATCGGGCTGCAGGCAGAATCCGTCCCCGATCTCGACGACGTGAACCGCCGTTTGGCGGCGCTCACCGGGTGGGCGGCGGTCCCCGTGGTGGGCTTCATTCCCGCCCGCAGCTTCTTCGAGCAGCTGGCCGAACGCCGCTTCCCGACCACCGTGTCCGTGCGTCCCCGCGACCAGCTGGACTACCTTCCGGAGCCCGACATCTTCCACGACGTCTTTGGCCACGTCCCGCTGCACGCAGACCCGGTCTTCGCCAACTTCCTCCAGGAATTCGGCGAGGTGGCGGCGCGCGCCCGGTCGGAAGAGGGCGTGCGCCAGATGGCGCGGCTCTTCTGGTTTACGGTGGAGTTCGGGCTGGTGCGCGAGGATGGCGAGGTAAAGGTGTACGGCAGCGGCCTCATCTCGTCGCACGGCGAGGCGGCCAACGCGCTGGGACCCAACTGCGACCGGCGGCCGTTCTCGCTGGAGGCGGTGATGGAGCAGCACTTCGAGATCGACCGCTTTCAGGACGTGCTGTTCGTAACGGAATCCTTCGATCAGCTCTTCGAGGCGGTGGAGCAGGCGAAGCGCCTCGTCCACTGACGCCGGATCGAGATTCGGCTCGGCCTGAGCCACACGGACCCCGCCTGGCCCCCGCACCCCAGCTGCAACGCAAGACGCCGCCGCTCTCCCGAGTGGCGGCGTCTTCGCAACGAGGCGGGACGACACGGGTCGCCGGTCGTGTGAGAATGAAGAACTCGGCTACGGTACGCCGAACAAATCCGCGCCCGTGCGAGGATTTGCAGAATATTTCGGCTACTGACGAGCCGCCGCTGCTGCTCGTGCCCGGGTGCCCCGGCTCACTCCACCGACACGTTTTCCTTGACAATTCAAAAAAGGCGTAGTAAGCATGGCAGGGTCCCTCCAAGGGACCCATACGCGCAGCCTTTATCCAGCGAGGTGATCATGTACGCGTACTCAGCCCTCTCGTTCACCGCCCTGACCTCCAGCACCATCTCCTGCCGGGCTTGCTCTTCGGTTCCCACTTCCTCGTAGTTCCGCACGCCCTCCGCCGCGCCCCAGCGATCGAGGATCAAAACGGCTTCGCGGCGAGCCAACCGGCGGACCAGGTCCGGGCCACATACGGGCCGTGCCCCTGGATGGATCCGACTGCCTGCCCCTCGAGGGATTGCCATACGTTGTGCCCGTCCTGGATGGAACGGTCCAAAAACGGTTCCTTGCCGCCAGGGGTCACGACCTGTTCCGGGATGGGCGGGGCCATGCGGTAGATTCGGGCGCCGCGATATCCCATCCGGAAGATTCCCCCGTCCCCTCGGCTGCCTTCGAACCGTTTCTCGTCGCGTCTCCGGACAGCCTCGCCCAGGATCCTGCCATGCCAAAGAAAGTCAGCTTCTATCAATACGCGCAGCCCGGCCTCCAGGACGGGAACTATTCCCTGACGGCGAACCAGGCCGTGGCATCGACCGACGGTTCGATCCCCGCCACCATCTACCCTTACGAGAGCCGCTTCACGGTTTCGGGCCCGCGGTTCTCCCTCGTTCCCGGCGACCTCGTTTCCATGTTCCCGCCGCCGTTCAGCCTGGGGGAATTCTCAAACGTGCTGCCCCATGCGGTCCTGTCGCGGCCCACCCTGCCCTGGGAGCGCAGCCTGGACAAGGAGATCGCGGTCAACGATCCCCCCTGGCTCGGGGTCGTCCTTTTCGATGAGGGCGATCCACCGCCCCCCGCCCGGGAAGGAACCCTGCTCGACCTGCTTCCGGCCTCGCAGAAAACCGATCCCGGGGAGAAGGGACGCGATGGCAAGCTTCCGCCGGGCACCTACTTCCCGCCCTTCCCCTCCAGGCCGGGAACCCAGACCCCCGACCTGGATTACGGGGAAACCTGGGACGACCAATGCATGTTCATCGACATCCCGGCCGCTTTGTTCAACGAGGCGATGCCCACCGCCGATGACCTTGGCTGGCTGGCCCAGGTGCGGGAAATCCAGTTGTTCAACAAGTCCGAAACCTACGTGCGCAAGCTGCGGCAAACGTCTGCGGACCTCGATCCCGTGGGGCAGGTGGCCGAGGTGATCGGCAACCGCTTCGCCTTGCCGGGAAAGCGCTCGATCGCGCACCTGGTCTGCCTGGAGCAATTCGGGCCGGTGCTGCCCGGGCCGGCGAGCGAGTCCAACCTTCCCGCCAGGAGCGGCGACGCGGATACCACGATGGTACGCGTGGTGAGCCTGAAAAGCTGGACCTATTCGGCGGTATCGCAGGAATACACCTTCGCGGGCCTTCTGCTCAAGGTGAACAGGCCCGGGGGCGTCTTCACCACGGCGGTTCTGCAGGCGCCTTTCCAGAGCACGGGGGCGGCCGGCGATGCCGCGGTGTCCAACGCCTTCAAGATGGGCCTGGCCGCCTTCGACCATACCACCCGCCTGGGCGATCATACCGTGTCCTGGTTCCACGGGCCCTTCGTCCCGTTCAACCTCGAAACGACCATCCCCTTCCCCGGCAACGTCGCCGATCAATTCACCCGCTACAACCCCGACGCGGGCATGTTCGACGTGTCGTATTCCGCCGCCTGGCAACTGGGGCGCCTGCTTGGGCTGCAATCCAGCGCCTATTCCTCGTCGCTCTACGCTTGGAAGCGCGCGACCACCCAGGCGGTGATCCTGAGCGTCGAGGAGGAATTCCTGGACCTCCCCTATGCGGACATGATCTCGCTGCTGCAGCAGTCGCTGTCCGGCTACATGAATGGTGCCCAGGCCGTTTCCGGAGCGTCCGCCACCGCGATCGCCGCCAAATCCGCCGCGGTCCAGGCCCCCCGCAGCATCACGCGCCCCGACCGCGCCGCCGCCGTCCGCCGGGTGCTCGTCGATCCCGCCGCCATCCAGGCCCGCCTTGCCGACGCCGACGTCCCCAGCCTGCCCGGCGCGGTGGCGGGATTCCTCGCCCGCCTGCGGCTGCTCTACGGCATCCCCTTCAATTACCTGGTTCCCGATGAGCGCATGCTGCCTTCGGAGTCGCTCCGCTTCTTCTACATGGACAGCGCCTGGGTGGACAGTCTCCTGGAAGGCGCGCTCAGCCTGGGGAATTCCACCTCCGGGGATGCAGCCCTGAGCCAGGCCTTTGCGCCGCTCCTGCGCCAGGGCTCCCATGCCGGTGCCCGCGCCATCCGGCCGGGCCTGCTCAACATGCCGGCACCGAACGCCGCCGCGTCCAATCCCGTCGCCGAGCCCGCCTCGGCATCCCTTGGGGCCGACACGCCCGCTCCCTCCACCGATGGATCCATCACCCCCGTCGCCGATCCCACCGGATTTCTGCTGCGCTCCCAGGTGGTGACAGGCTGGCCCGGCATGGAAGTGCATGGTTTCGACGCCTCGGGAACCGAGCTTTCCATCCTGCGCCTGGAGCAGGTGGGGCCCGGAGTGCTGCTGGGGATCTTCGACGGGGTGGTCGCGAAGCTGGTGCTCAACGAGCATCCCGAGGCCCTGCACTTCGGGGTGGACCAAGACGTCGACGATCCGGACCCCTCGAAGTTCACCAAGTCGTTCCGCTACGTGACCCAGGTGGGCGACGACCAGCCGGGCTCGCCGGTGCCCGCCGCGACCGCGCCGCCCCTGAAGATCGCGGATTATACCCGGACCGCGGAGGCCTCGGTACTGCGCATCGGCGATCTCGCCGGCGCCGTGCAGGCGGGGCTCAAAAGCGCCGGGGTCTACGACGGCCCCTTTACCTCGGCGGAGTTCGCGCTGGAAATGATCGAAGGCGTAGCGCGCGTCACGTATGCCTTCGGCGGCGCATGAGCCGCCGCGCCGGATACGCTCGGAAGAAAGGAATGCGGTGACCGGAACAAACGCGGGAGCCGGGACGGGGGGAGCGGACGGAACCACGGGGCTGGTGGTTCCCATCGATATCGAAGCCCTGTGCATCGGCACCGATCCGGGCGCGATCTTCCAGCAGAACCCCTTCGATTTTTCCAGGCTGAAGACGTCGGCCTATCTCAGCAGCGCCATCGCCTCCGGCGGGCTCACGTCCATGTCGCAGGGCGTGCACCTGCACTGGGCCCTGCCCGACGCGCTCACCCAGGGCGCGGAAGGCGGGGGCGGCGTCCAGTTCCCCGCCATGCCCGATCGCTGGCTGGTCACCCGGGTCTTCTGCGATCCGGACAGCGCCTCCCCGCCGGCCTATGATCGCTGGATCGTCGAAAGCAACTTCTACGCGGCCGACGATCCCAATGCACCCGTGGATCGCGCGGCCACCTCCGTGCCCTACCAGGGCGATCAATGGGACAGCCAGCCCTGGCGCTACCTGGGCAAGGTGACTCCGTTCGCGGAGTGGATCCAGGCCAATCCGGGACTGGGCGCGGGGACCCCCGACAGCTACGTCCCCGGGCTCTCCGCGGTGGGATACGGGCAAACCGACTTCGCCGCCTCGTACCAGAACTGCAAGAGCAGCCTGGGATTCAACGATCTCGGCTCCGACCTGGCCCTGCTCGGCACCTCCGGGTCGGACAAGTATCTGGGCTACCAGGTGGTCGGCTGGTACAGCAATCCCGCGGAAGATCCCATCCGCCAGTTGCCGCAGCGCCTGCCCGCCGACGCCTTCGACGCCCTGCTCGCCAGGGTTTCCGACCCCACCGACGCCGCTTTCCTCCGCTCCGGTTTCCAGATCGCCACCTATGCCCTGGCCAAAGCGGTGCCGGTGCAGACGGGCCAGATCCTCTGGGACCTGCTGCAGGCGGCCGGGTACCCCCTGGACGTGGACATCCCCCAGGAAATCCCCACGCCCGATTTCAGCGACGTCATCGCCCATACCCCGGACCCCGAGAACCAGGCCATCCTGGAACAGTACTATCCGGCGCGCATGGGCCCGGTGGAAGGCCTGGGCGACGGGGACGAACTCCGGCTCTGGGGCATCATGGCGGCGGCCGGGTACGATTTCCTGGCCGACACGCTGGGAAGGGCCAGATGGTCGGTGCTCTCCGGCACGGCGACGCCCGCCTACTCCCCCGCTTTTACCCTGTATACGGGATTCATCTCCAACGTGGTATGGAACGCGGCCACCGATTACTTCACCAGCGATCCCGGCAAGGACTTCAACATCGCCATCGGCAACACCTCGGGGGAAGCCCTGTCGGCCCTGATCGCCAATACGTCCGGCTTCCCCGCCGATCAGGTGCCCGTGGTGGAGGAGATCCTGGACGCCTTGCAGGCGGGCATCCTCCCGCAGGCGACCAGCGACAGCATGCTGAACGACTGGGAAGCGCTGAAAGCGACCCTGCACAAGAATTCCTTCAGCTCCAGCCGGGGCGGATACCTGTGGCAGGTGCAGGCGGACAAGAATTCGCCGCAATCCTCGGGGGAGGTGACCCTGCCCGCAGCCCAGGCCCTGCAATTGAACGATCTCAACGTGGGGCAATTGCAATACAACGAGCTGCAGACCCGCATCGAAACCATCCAGTCGCAGATCTTCGCGGACTGGTACCGTTTCATGTGGACCCGTTATCCCGGCAACGGAGGCAATCCCCCGGTGGACATCGATGCCGGCAGCCTGGCCCAGTACATCCTGGACAAAATCGAGCAGCTGCAACCCCTGGTCGACCAGGCCTCCGCCCTGGAAAAAACCCTGGATTCCCAGGCCGCGGCCCTGAAGCAGGCCCTGGGGGGCGGGTATTTCCTGTCCTCGGTGACGGCCCCCCGCTACTGGCAGCCCAATGATCCCGTGCTCCTGTTCCAGGGCGACGGCATTCAGCCCAGCGACCGGTACGGGAACGACGGGCGCTACATGGCGGACGGGACCCTGGTCTGCCGCCTCACGGGCCAGTTGCTGGCCTCGGTGAAGATCCCCGCGGGCGCCTTCGGCAATGCGGCCGAATTGGACCTGGATGCTTCCACCTTCGATCCCATCCCCAATCCCGGCGGGGCGGCTTTGCTGGCCGCGGTGGATGGGGTGCTGGTGGACGGCGGGCTGCTCAACGAGGATATCCTCGCCGCTGAGCTGAGGGCGGCGGGGCTCGGCACGCCGCTGGGCGATCTATCCAGGGCCGTCGGCACGGCGATCGATGCCTTCCTGGAGCCGGCCGTTCCGAAGTCCCTCCCCCAGCCCGAATTCACGAGCATGGCCGCCGCCCTGTATCCGGACGATGCGGCCTACCTGAATTCCTGGTACACGCTTGCGGGCGATGCCTATACGCTCAACGACTCGCCCATGGGCGAAGACGACACCCTGCGCCTCACCTATCTCCTGAACTCGACCGCCTTCAATCCCGCGGCGGGTCGACTGGACTATGCGGGATATCCCTTCTCCCTGGCGGGCATGCAGGCCTGGGACGGGAATCCCTGGCTCCCCTTCTCGCTGCAGTGGGGCGTATACTTCTATCCCTTCCTGCAGGTGCCTTCGTCCCAGGCGCCCGCCTATCCGGCCGATTTCATCACTTCCCGGTTCACGTTCGGGGACACCGACCTGGTATACACCGGTCCGTCCTTCGAGTCCGATACGCAGGGCATCCAGGTCTATCAGAACACCATTTTCCTCACGCCCCACGCCAACATCAACCTGCAAAGGCAGCTCGAAGGGTTGATCGTCGCGAATCCCAAGGATCCGATGCTGGACGAGTTGAACGCCATCGCGTCCCAGCTGTCGGACAAGCCCGTATTGTCCCAGGCCATGAGCGGGTTCGACGAGGCCCTGCTCATGCTGCAGAAGGAGATGCAGCTGCCCGTGGCCGATCCGAACCCTTCCCCCTACTACGATTTCACCAACACCACGGTTCACGATGCCGTGGGCGCGAACTACACCGAAAGGCCCGCGACCGGGAACAGCTACAACCCCATCCGGGCGGGGCTCATGCAGATCGCCGGCGTAACCCTGGTGGACGTATTCGGCCGCAACGTGCAGGTGCTCAAGCCCAACGTGGTGTACCGGTCCCAGTCCATGCAGCAGTCGGTGGTCCAGCCCGCGACGGACATCTACCTGCCGCCCCGCCTTACCCAGGCTTCGCGTCTCCTCTTCCGCTGGCTTTCCGCCTCCGACGATGCCGTCGAGATGAACACGCATCCGGCCACCACGCCCATCTGCGGCTGGATCCTGGCCAACCATCTCGACGACAGCCTGTGGGTGTACGACAACAAGGGGAACGCCTACGGGTCCCTGGCCCTGAACTGGGACCAGACCCAGGTCCTGTGGCAATCCGCGCCGGGCAGCGCCTATTTCGGCCTCAGCGCCCCGGATTTCTTCGCGGCCCTGGGGGTGGTGAACCCGCATCTGCGGGACATGATCCTGGGCCTGTACGGGGACGGCGGGACGGCTTCGGCGGCCTATCTCGACACCTTCATGCGGGCCCTGGATATCTCCTCGGCGACCATCGACCCCTCCAACCACGCCCAGTACCAGGGCAACGCCGTCCTGTTGGGAAGGCCCCTGGCCCTGGTGCGCGCCTCGCTGAACCTGGAGTTGAGGGGCGACCCGGCCTATAGCCAGAGCTGGACCGATCTGCAGGACCAGGTGAGCCAGGACGAGAACGGGACCTTCACCTGGGGAAATGATTACGGCTTCAGCCAGGTGAACTTCCCCGTGAAGATCGGGAACGTCCCCCAGACCGAGGACGGGCTGATCGGCTACTTCAAGGACGGCCAGTACGGGACCTTCTACGCGCCCGCGGTAGAGGCGGGGAACCCGAACGTGCTGCCCCCGCCGGACGACAACCTGCTGGTGAACGGATCGCGCGACACGCCCGCCGTGGTCATTTCCATGCTGGTCGAGCCGCGCGGGGTCATCCATGCCACCACCGGCATCCTGCCGGTCAAGACCATCGACATCCCTCCCGACCAGTACGCCGATGCGCTGGAAAAGATGTGCCTGGCCTTTCTGACCGCGCCCATCCTGACTCCCCGGGCGCAGCTGGCCATGCCGGTGCCGGCACAAAGCGGGGGGGGCTGGACCTGGGTGGAAAACGACGGGAGCTCCTGGTCGCAGACGCAAACCATCGCCCCGGTCACGGTGGATGCGGTGATGAACTACGCGCCGCAGAACATCCTGGAAGGCTGGCTCAACCTGGCCAACGCCCTGATCTCGGCGGCCTCCTTCCAGATCCTGAACGTCAAGGCGCAGAAGCCGGTCCTGTACGTCACCCAGGATCCGAGCCTCAACGCCATGACCCTGACCTGGACCAACAAGACCAATGCGCCCTTGATCCTGAACGGGGGCCCGCCGGTCCCGGAAAGCTACCAGGAAGGCGGGTCGTCGCTGGCCTTCAACTTCGGATCCATGCTGCCGGACAGCGTGGTGGCGGGCATGCAGGTGGCGGCCCCGGGCTGGAAGGCGGCCTATTTCCCGGCGGATTCGCGGCATCCGGCCCTGTGGTCGGCCGCGCCCCTGGCCGACCTGAGCCTGGCCCCGGGCGATTCGGTGACCTTCACCCTGGGCGGCATCACCTGCCCGCCGGGCACCCAGGCCGGCAACTTCCAGATCTTTTACTTCGCCCTGCCCGATTTTCCCGACAATGTCGTCCCCCTGCTCCTACCCCTGGAGATGCGATGAGCGCTTCCTTCAATGACAGCTGCTTCTCCTGCCTCAACGACAAGGCCCAGCCCCCGGCCCTGGTGGTCTATTCCACCACCGATACGACCTGGAACTCGTTGACGTTCACCCTGGTGAACAATACCGGGACGGACCTGACATTGACCGGCGGCGTGCCCGTGAACGGTACCCAGGAGGGCGGGGCCTCTTCCTTCGCCTTCGATTTCAGCACCATCCTGACGGACGCCCAGGCCTCGGCCATGCAGGTCGGCGACGCCAAGGGGGAATGGGAGGCCGTCTATTTCCCGCCCGGCGACCATGGCAGCCCCACCTGGGCGGTCGCCCCCAGGCAGGATTTCCCCTTCGCGAACGGGAGCAGGGTCGACTTCAAGCTCCGGAACATCGCCTGCACCTCGCAGACCCCGGGCGCCTTCGATGTGCTCTTCTACAACGTCCCCGGCGTCGCCCAAAGGACGTTCCCGTTTTCCTACCTCGTGGCGGTGCTCAATCCGCCCCAGGGGGACGATCTGAAAAAGGTGCTGGATTGCGGCGTTCTGAACGGGACCGTGCAGCATGTCATCCAGCCCGCGTCCAACCCGCCTGCCGGCGACAGCGGCGCCCCGCCCATTCCGGTATACATCACCTACGACAATACTTTCCCCATCCAGAACTCGCTGACCGTGTACCTGGAGAACAATTCCAGTCACCCGCTGGTACCCTCCGGCACGCCTCTGGGAGGCGCCGTCTTCACCTTCTCGTTCCTGTTCGGAACCGACGACGACGCCGCCCTCACCACCCAGGCCCTGGGGGACCAGATAACCATCGGCGTGGATCCGGATTCGCCTTCGAAATGGAGCAGCACCGCCCATCAGGCCGGCACGGGAAACTGGATCTTCACCCCGGGGAGCCCACCGCTGATTGCCGCCAACCAGGGCGTCAGATTTCCCATCGGGAACATCATCACCGACCTCAACGTCGCTCCCCAGACGCTCTCGTCGTTGCACGTGCAGTGGAACTTCGTGCCGGGATACGCCGACGGCTACTTTTCCATCGAGCTCCAGAAGCAGGTCGCCGTACCTTCCATTCCCGCATCCTCTTTCCAGGTCGTTCCCGCGACCATCAAGGTGGGCGACAACGTGGTCATCGCCTACCAGACCGAGGTGGCCGCCTACGTCACCCTGGTTTATGCCCTGCGCGACGGGAACCCGGTCAACCTCGCCAGCCCCACCGATATCGGCTTCGACGAGGGGAGCTACGTGCCCCCCCGGGCTCCCGACAGGGAGTCCACGGTTTTCACCCTGTCGGTCTACAAGGCTCCGGGAGAGGCCGCCACGGACACCAAGACGTTTTCCATCACGGTGATCCAGCCCCCCGCCGTCATTTCGTCCTTCACGGCTTCCAGCCTGCTGGTGAACATCAACGGCGCCAATGTCGTCACCTTGAGCTGGCAGGTCCAGGATGCGAAAACCATCGAGGTCGTCGACCACGGCATCCAGACCGGCACCAGCCTGTCCGTGACGGTGAACGGGACCACCACCTACACGCTGAAGGCCACCCCCTGGGGAACGGACGGGCAGCCGGTGTACGCCAGCCTGACCGTGTACGCGTACAAGGCCTACGCCAGCGTGAACGTGGGTTCGATGGGCAACGGCACGGCCTTCCAATCCCTGCCGATTTCCATCAGCAACCCGTCCAACTCGATCGTCTACGTGGCCAATGCCGCCGCGGGCGCCGTGTACCAGGTGCTGCAGGCCACCCACGCGGTTTCGCCCACCACCTTTCCCGGCAACATCCTGGCCCTCACCCAGGACGGGCTGAAATTGTTCACGGCGCAGGCGGGCGGGTCGGGGCCCGGCACTATCTACATGTTCGATGCCGCTTCCCAGACCCAGGTAGCCTCGCTGCAACAGCAAGGCCCCCCTCCGTACAGTCTGGCCATCAACCCGGCCGGGACCCAGATGTATTATCTGCAACAGCACCAGCTCACGACCGTCTCCGCCTACAACGTCAGCGAGGGCGGGAACAGCTTCGCCTACGTGCAGGACATCACGGTGGGCACCAGCCCCGAGGCCTACGCCTTCGACGCGGCCGGCGCGAACCTGTACGTGGGCAATTACGACAGCCAGAACGTCTCGGTGATCAGCCTGGCCCAGAACGCCGTCACGGCCACCATCGGCTTGCAGAGCACCGAGCCCTGCGCCTTCGCCCTGGTGGGGACCATCCTGTTCGTAGCCTGCTCGGGGGACAACCTGGTCTGCGTCATCGACACCACGACCAACTCGACCCTCGACCCGATCACGGCCGGGTTCCAGCCCTTCAGCCTCACCCTGGACCAGAACAAGGCCCGCCTGTTCGTGACCAACTTTCAGGGCGGGACCGTCACCGTCATCGATACGGCCAGCCGGACGGTCACGGCCACCTTGACGGTGGGCAGCGGGCCGTCGGCGGCCAGGATCACCGATTCGGGGAACCTGCTGTTCGTGAGCAATTACTGCGACAAGAGTCTTTCGGTGGTGGACATCTCCAACGGGGGAGCGACCGTGGTGGGGTCCATCACCCTGGAGCAGACCAACGGGAACCCGATCGACATCGCGACCTACGGCGTGAACAACAATTACACCGACGTGTTCGTGTCCAAGGAGTATTTCCTGGGGCGCAACAACGGGTGCTCCGGGTCGCAGGCGACGGACGCGAACCTGAACATGTCCATCTTCTCGATCCAGGAGAAAGGGTCTTGACGGCGGGAAGGGCCACCATGCCCCGCGCGTCCGCGCCGTCCGGACCGAATCATTCCGCAGCGCAAACCCGGGCCGCATCGACCGCGCCGCGCCCGAAAGGCTGCTAAGCATGCCGCTGATCACCCTGACCTTCCAATTCCTGGATGCCGGCAACCAGGTCGTCAAATGGACGCCGGAGAACCTGGCCGTGATCGTCTTTCTTGGGCTGAAAGATCTGAATGAGGATGATCCCCTGCTCCTGAAGGGAGGCAGGGACGTAACGGATCCCACCGTCTGTACTCCCTGGGAACCGGTTTTCGACATCCTTTTCCAACACTACGATCTTTTTTCCGATGCCGGAGTCACGGCGGTGACCCGCGCGGGGGACGCCTGCATCGGCCGGCAGGTCGATGGAACCGCGGCGAGGATCTATCTCAAAGCGAAGCCTCCGCCTCAGAACGTCGGACAGGTCCTGGGAGCGGCGATCGCGGGGGGGGAGGCGGCCACTGCGAACACCTTGGGAGCCGTCAAGACGTATCTCGCGGGGCAAAACACCATCCGCGTATATGTGCCGGATTCCTCATCGCGTGGGCACCAAACGACCACCTGCCTTCTCATCAGGAGGATCATCTCCTGGGGGTACACCAACGCCATCGGGGTGGTCTACATCGACGCCACCGGGAACGCGAAAACATTGCAGTCGCTGCTCCCGGAATTAACGCTCCAGATCGACCCGCTGAACAAGGAGAAAATCGCCGACGCGGTTTACCACAGCGACACCTTGGGCGGTTGCGATTTCACCTTTCTGGCCACGAGCGATGGTCCTCCCGCTGAGGAGGTCGAATTCGGGTTCTCCGGCGGCGTGGACAGTCCCAAAACCAATCCCAAGCCAATTTGCAACGTGCGGTACTTCCTGATGCTTCAGCCCTTCCAGTGGAACGCCGCGAATTATCTCTATGCGCAAAACACGACGATCGATCTCGGGAACCAGAAGCCTTTGGGGCAACTGCAGTTCCTGGGCATGACCTGTTACTCTCAGGATCTCACGACCGTCACCTGGGCGGCCGTATCGTCCGAGATCGCCCGCATCTCGGACCCAGGGGCCCAGGCCGCCGTGACTTGCATCCAGGCCAATTGCTGCGCCAATGGGGCCACCAAGCTGCTGATGCCCGTCTACGGCCTGGCCCACGGCGTAAAACCAGACGGCACCGCCTCGACGATGCTCTCCAATTGGACGAGCCTACCGCAGATCCTGGCCCTGGCGAACCTCGTACTTTCGGTTCTGGAGGGGCAGGGGCAAGGGCAAGGGGTGGCGCCCACGGCCGTGGGGACGGTCCTGATGACCCTGAACGACTATCCGCTCACATGGATCGCGGATCTGCGGGCCCTGCTCCCCGCGAATTATCGCGACCGCGTTTCGTGCTGGGCCCTCGGGTCCCCCTGGAGCAACGCGTCGGTCACCGGCCTCGCGAACAATCAGGTCCTTATCGCCAACATAGGTCCCGTGGATGCTCCGCTGTTCAATTACTTCTACCTCAACAGCCCGCTTCCGCCCGTCTTCGAAGGCAAGGGCACCATGCCCGTCATGCTGAATTCGGGGCGCCCCTACCTCCAACTTTCGAAGCAGGAGACCGGATTCGATAACATCTTTTCCTTTCCCCTGCCCGCAGAGCGGAAGCTGAAGGTTTTCCTGTACCCGAGCCTTCCCTTTACCCTGGCCGGCTCCGAGAGCAAGCCTCTCCGGGAGACCCTCCAGAACGACGAAGCCAAGGCGTGCTTCAAAGCGCAGAATGCGGTCGTGTGGAATCGGATCCCCGACATCGCGATCAACGCCGCGACTTTCGGGCAGCAGCCTGGGCCGGTGTTCGATCAGATCCAGAACTATCTGAGGCTCCGCAATTTTATCGACGCGGAAAACAAGCTCCAGCTCAAATTTTTCGCCCTGAGGGCGGCGGTGAATTTCGACGACGATTCGTTCCCGGCCAACGTACTCGACAAGCAACAGATGTTCGACTTCCTGCGGGCCGCCTGCGATACGGAATCGGTCAATCTTTGCGTGGTGTACCAGAACAAACTGGATACCCTCGCGACCTTCTTTCGGGACGTCATGACCCCGGACAGCCGGCAGGCACTCTACTTCAAGGGCTTGGGGGACTATTTCCGCAATCCGGCGAACGACAAACTCCTCAAGGGGATGGGGTATGCAGTCGCCGCCATCAACGCAGGGACTTGAACGCATCGGAAAAACCGCCCCAAGGAACCGATATGACCATCCTCGAGCTCTACGGCCAACTGCTCCCCTACGCGGGAAAAACCCTGGACATCCCCGGTCCGGTTTTCCCAGCGTCCCAGAACATCGCCGGATTCTGCGCCAACCTGCTCTCCGGCAATGCCATGGCCGTAGACGTGGACGCCGATGGCGTGGTCCTCTCCCAGGATCAGCAAACCGTATCGCTTTCGGGCACGACCGCTTCTTTCGGTTTCGGGACCTTCACGGTGGGCATGGTCTTCACCCTGGCTCTGGAGCAATACTCGGCAGACATATCCATCGATTTCGCCTCCCAGCCGCTCACCCTTCCCGGGATCGACTGGTTCACCTTGTCGGATCCGGGTTTCACCTTCACGGTGGGGAACGCCCCCGTGCCGGTCGTCGGGACGATCGGCGGGAACGTCGCCATCAACGGAGTCACCTCTCGCCTGACCATGGAGGTGCCCGTCGCCGCCGGTTACTGGCATTTCAAGGCCACGTTCGTCGATCCCCTCACCATCGCCGAGGTTTTCACGTTCATCGGCAGCGTAAACATCGGCGACGCCCTGCAATCCCCCTTCAAGGATATCGTGTCCACCGTGGGGGTGAAGCAGGTGGGATTCGTCTGCTCCCTCGCGCCACCCGGGCTCGTGAGCACCCAGATCCTCATCGGCACGCCCGACGGCTGGCAGGGCTGGAACTTCGCGCCCGGGGTGGGCATCACCTCGGCCGATCTGTCCATGGTTATCGGCGGATCCGGCGGGATCACCTATGACGTCGCCGGCTCGATCGTCGTGGGAGGGATCGAAATCGATCTTTCCGCGATGTTTCCCGGGGCGGGCCAAGGCTGGACTTTCGCAGGGCAGACCCAGGAAGGCGAACACCTGCCGCTGACGGGGCTGATCGCGGAGTTGTGCAAAGACTGGGGTGTCACGCTTCCGGACGGGTTCCCCAGCATCGATTTCATGAACCTGTTCTTCTCCTTCAACGCCGACGCCGGTTCTTTCATGTTCGGGGGAGAGCTGGATATCGGAAACTCCGAGCCGTTCTCGATCGCCGGCAACGAGTTCCAAATCCAGTTCGCCCTGCAGGTCGGAACCCAGGTGGCGGCGGGTGTCCGAGGCTACAACGGCTTCCTTTCCGGCACCCTGACGATGGGAACGGAACAGGTCGGGGTCGAATACGATTTCAGTTCCGACGACAAGCGTTTGATCGGCTACTGGACGGAAACGGGTCAGGGCTCGGTGGGGCTCGCCGACATCGCGAAGACCTTCGGGAACGCCGATCTCGTCAGCCTCCTCTCGGACATCCCTCCCGACATGGACCTGGGCCTGACCAGCCTGTCCTTCGCCTACGATTTCACCCGCACGGAGCTCATCCTCACCGCCGTTTCCAAGAATTACGGCGCGCTGGTGTTCACGGCCAGCAAGCCGGCCACGCAATGGATCTACACCTTCCTCGTGGCGGTCGGCCGCTTCGACCTGACCGGCCTTCCCCTCATCGGCGAGGACGTGGGCGCCCTGGGCCCGTTCGAGATCGACGATTTCAACCTCCTGGTCTGCTCCGGCCCGCTCGCCGCCGATGATGTCGGCAATCTCAACGCGCTCATCCAGGCCGCCGGGGCCGCCACCGGCGCCACCCTGCCGACCCTGCCCGACAACCCCGCCGGCCTACAGCGGGGCGTCAACCTCAGCATGACCTTCCAGGTGGCGGGCTATACGGCGCCGGTCGCCGTGGGCACGGCCACACCGTCTTCGGGCTCTGGCTCGCAATCCCTCGTCTCGCTGCCCACCCCGCAATCGCCGGCGTCCCTCGCCCCGGCCTCCGGAGCCGGCGATGCGGGCAATAACCTGCAGACCCAGAACGGGTACTGGATCAATCTCCAGAAGGCATTCGGGCCGGTCTACATGGACAAGATCGGCTTCGCGTATAGCCAGGGCGTCCTCGATATCTCCTTCAATTTCTCGTTGAAGCTGGGGGCCATGACCCTCACTTTGGACGGCCTTTCGGCCGGCTCCCCGCTCACCACCTTCGCCCCCGTGTTCGGCTTGCAGGGGCTGGGACTCACCTTCAGCTCGGGGGCGGTGGAGATCTCGGGAGGATTCGTGCGGCAGGAGGTGACGGGCCCGAACGGGGAGGACCTCACCGAATACAATGGCCAGGCGCTGATCAAGACCGGGGACTTCGCGTTGTCCGCCCTGGGCAGCTACGCCAGGGTCGACGGTGAGACTTCGATGTTCATCTTCGCGACGGTCCTGGGCCCCTTCGGCGGGCCCCCGGCTTTCTTCATCACCGGCCTGGCGGCCGGGTTCGGCTACAACCGCGGCCTGGCCCTGCCTTCCATCGATCAGGTCGCCACCTTCCCCCTGGTCAGCGGCTTCGTGCCGGGCCAGAGCAGCCCCTTCAGCGGCAGCGATCCGAACCAGGCCCTGCAGGTCCTGGTCTCCCAGAACGTGGTGCCGGTGTCCATCGGCGAGAACTGGCTGGCGGCGGGCGTCCAGTTCACCTCGTTCCAGATGCTGCAGTCCTTTGCCCTGGTCTCGGTGGAGTTCGGGAGCTCCCTGGAAATCGCGTTGCTGGGCCTGACCACCGCGTCGATCCCCACCGGCGATCCCCGGCCCCTGCTCTTCGCGCAGCTCGCCCTGGAAGTGCGCATCCTTCCCGACGACGGCCTCGTGGCGGTGGATGCCAAGCTCACCTCCAATTCGTACCTGCTCGATCCGTCCTGCCATCTCACGGGCGGCTTCGCCTTCTACGTCTGGTTCGGGAACAACCCCAACGCGGGCGATTTCGTGGTCACCCTGGGCGGGTACCATCCCAACTTCAACAAGCCGCCGTGGTATCCCGACGTGCCCCGGCTGGGGTTCAACTGGGTGGTGACCCCGGAGCTCACCATCAAGGGGGGCATGTACTTCGCCCTCACGCCGGTATGCCTCATGGCGGGCGGCAGCCTGGAAGCCCTGTGGCAAAGCGGGGACCTGAAATGCTGGTTCGACGTCGGGGCCGACTTCCTGATCATGTGGAAGCCGTACCACTACGAGATTGACGTCTACCTTTCCTTCGGGGTCTCGTACACCTTCCGCATCAACCTGCTGTTCACCCATGTCACCGTGACCATCTCGGTGAGCCTGGGCGCCGACCTCAGCATCTGGGGACCGGCCTTCTCCGGCGTCGCGCACATCCACCTGTGGATCGTCTCTTTCACCGTATCCTTCGGGGCGAGCTCGTCGCAGAAGCCGCCGCCCATCCCCTGGTCCGAGTTCGAGCAATCCTTTCTGCCGCCGGCCGCGCCACCCGATTCCCTGCTGCAGCAGACACGGCTGGCAAAACGGACGGCGAACGCAGAAGCGCTCCGGGCCGCGCCGTCGTCTCCCATGGCCACGGTTTCCGCAAGGCCATCATCCCTGAAGGCGACGGCCGCGAAGGCGGCGCCCATGGCGGACGCGTTCTTCCTGGCCGACCCGCCGGCTCCGCCCGCCCCGGACCCGGCGCCCACGCCGTCTCCCGCGCCCGTCACGTCCACCCAGTTCCAGGTCTGGAACCTGAGCGCACCCCTGGGGCTCATCCAGAACGTGGCCCAGGGCGCGGAGAATCCGGACGACATCGACTGGATCGTGAGCCCGGACGGGACCCAGCTCCAGGCCCTGACCACCATCCCCGCCAAGACCTACACCCTCGTCATCGAAGGCACGGATCAACAGGGGAACCCCGTCCCGGTGGACCCCGGGCAGGTCGTCATCACCAACCAGGCCGATCTGGACGCCCGCAATGTCAGCTTCGGCGTGGGGCCTTCCAGCGTACACCCGGACGATTTCTCGTCGGCCGTCACCTTGACCCTGTCCTATTGGGACGCGCCCATCGGGGACAAGCAGGTCTTCTACGTCACCGCCCTGATCCAGAACGCGCCCAAAGCCCTGTGGATTCCCGGGGAGCCGGATATCGGGGCCGATTCGACCCTGGTCCCGGACGTGCTGCTCGGCTTCCAGATCACCGCCAGGGAGGTCCAGCCCGAGGAGACGCCATGGGCCGACCTCGCGCAGCTCGGATTCAACGATTACGGCTACGTACCCTCCCTGGACTGGTCGGGCGCGGCGCCGGTAGCCGGGCCCGATGAGCCGGCCGATCCGATGGGGCGGCTGCAAGCCACCATCGCCGCCGCGCCCTCCCGTGCCGGGATCGTGGAGGCCCTGCTCGCCAACGGCGTGGAAATCGATCGCGACATCGACGTGCAGCACATGGCTATGGAGGCCGGCGACGTCCTCCTGGCTCCCCCCATCTTCGCCTATGAATACGCCCTCCCCGCCTGAGCGGATCGGGGAAACGGCGGGAGGCGCGGATGCAGGGCGCGGACGGGCCCCCGCCGCGATCCGTCACGCAAGAAGGAAGGAGTCGGCATGAATATCCCGAGCATCCGCACGGCCGCAGTCATCGCATCCCTGTTCGCGCTCGCGCATTGCAGCGAGACAACGCGGCCGGAAAAAAAAGGCTGCCCCTGCCTTTCGGCGCGGCAGGACCTGATCGCCGACACCCTGGGAGGGCTGCTCGCGGGGATCGTCCGCACCGGCACGGCCAACGGGTTCCCCGGGGGATTCGCGCGCAGCTGCGATTCCATCCGCTATACGTACTTCACGTGGTTGTCGATCGCGACTCCGGCGCGGCCGGATTCCCAGATCACCCTGAACAACCCGCCCGTAGATGTCCGGATCGATCGGGCCGGCGGAAGCCTGATGTATGAGGCCCGCATGGAGGGGGGGGAACTTGCCAAGGACACGGTGCCCACGAGGTGGATCGGCAACCCGGCCGTGTGCCTGCCCAACGTGGAGAAAGTCGTCGTCGACTCCATCGACGCGCGGCTCCTGTCGTTGCTGAATTTTCCGGCCTGGAAGCTGCAACCCTCGGTGGCGAAGGTCTCCGCTTCCTGTACTACCCTGGATGCCGAACTCGCCCTGGCCGATCCGTCCCATCCCCGCAAACTTTCCTTCGGCATCTCGGCGACGGCCCATGGGGACTCGCTTGCGGTGACGGCCAGTCTGGGAGGGCAATCCTTCCCGCTCTTCCAATCCGGCGCCTGGTGCCAAACGCTGGGCGTCCGCTGAAGCCCAGCCCCACAAATGCGAGACGCCGCCTCTCTTTCCGAGTGGCGGCGTCTCCGTCAGCAGCCGAGTTTATTTTTGAGCAGCCGACTTTACGTACCAGTAGCCGAGTTTACTTCGGGCAGGCGAGTGTTCGATCTCCGAACGCGGTTCGTTGCTCCTGCTGCCATCGCCTACCAAGGCGCCGGAAGGCCGCTTCAGCCAAGCGATGGCAGCGCCAGCCCGGAGTCCTGTCGCCTGGTTGGTGAAGTTGCTTCCGGCAAGTCCATGTGTGCCCGATCCAACTGAGATGCCTCCGCCCAGACCCGGGGAGATCCACTGCCCGGTCACCCGGAGAATCCGATCACCCGGGTAAGGACCGAATCAGTTGTGTCTTTTCGGATCGAACAACGCTCGAGACAATTACGGCGGGTCCCGCATCAGTTCGCACGGAGCTCCACCGGCCCGTCGGGCTAACGACTCACCGTACCGAGGTGGATCTCTACCATGCCGGCCGAGGCGGCTACCATACCACCCTGCAGGTGCAACAGTCGCTGAGCGAGCGGAAACGCCTCGTCCAAGTACAGCGAGGCATCCTGAATCCGCAGGTGGACAACCCCGTCCCGCGACTCTGCCGTGAGGTGCACGCAGGTGCCGCGAGGCACCCGACCCACCACGCGATTCAGGATCGATGACAGCGCCTCGCGCGTTAGGCGCGGATCGACATGCACGTGCGGGAGCGTCGGGGGCAGGTCGGTTTCCAGCGTCGCGCCGGCCCGCTGCAGGCGCGGCTCTACGGCGGCGAGCACGGGATGCACTAGGTCGCGCAGACGGATGGGCTCGGGTCGCGACTCCACGCGGTCAGCATCCAGCTCCACGATTCGGCCGATGAAGCGCAGAGCCTCATCAGCGTTCTCGGCGGCTTTCTGCGCGGCGCCGATCATCTCTTCCTGGTTGTCGTTCAACTCGCCGAACGGGCTGGAGAGGAGGATGTGAAGCGGAATACGCACTTCGTCCAGCTTGCCGCCGACGGTGGCGGAGGCGTCCGCGAGGAGGCCGGCGTACTCCCGCACCAGCGCCTCCGCGGCCTGTTCGCGCGTTTCCCCGCGCCGTTCCGATTCCACGATCCGGCGCTCGATCGAATTCAGCTCGTCGTCCATACCCACGTCAGCGGGCGACTCGCGGGCGGGGCGGGAGAGCGCCTCGATCCGGCGCGCCACGTACCGCGTGTTGCGCCACGCCATCGCCAGGGTGGCGACGGCCGTCATGATCCCCGCCATCAGCAGCCATTCGGGAACCTGCCGCCCGCGCTGCCCCCAGTACGCCAGGCCCGCCATCGCAAGGACGCCCAGCACCGCGGGAAGCACGGCGACAAAGAGACGCTGCCCGACCTTCATCCCCCCTCCTCCCCTTCCGCGAACGACACGACGAGCACGTCCAGCGCCGCGGCCCGCTCGATTAGCCGGTCGATCACAGAGCCTCTGAACGCGCGGTGGAGCCTGGACCGGTGGGTACGTCCCACCACGATCATCGACACGCCTTTCTCTCGCGCAAACCGAACGACCGCGTCCGCCACGTCGGCCGATTCCAGCTTGACGACCTCGGCGCCCATGCGTTGCGCGAGTTGGATGTTGTCGACCAGATGCCGCTGCACGGAGGAGTCGATCCGTGTCGCGCTTTCCTCCGGCGTCTGCACGTAGACGCAATACCAGTCAGTGTTCAGCCGCCCCGCCAGCCGGCTCGCCTTCTGGAGGAGAACGTCCGTCCGCGGCGGCATGCTGCTCATCGCGACGAGCACGCGGTCGGCGGAGCGAGGAACGCCCTCCTCGCGGCTCACGAGCCCGGTGCGCAACCGGTCCACGCTGCTGGCCACCTCGCGGAGCGCCAGCTCGCGCAGCGTGGTCAGGTTCTCGAGGGTGAAGAAGTTGGCGAGCGCGGCGGGCACCTTGTCCGCGGCGTAGATCTTTCCGTTGATCAGCCGCTGGCGCAGCTCCTCTGCCGGGAGGTCGATGTTGACCACCTGGTTGGCGCGCGCCACGGCCCAGTCGGGTACCATCTCGCGGACGTTGACGCCCAGCGTCTCGGCGACCACCCGGTTGAGCGATTCCAGGTGCTGCACGTTGACGGTGGAGATGACGTCGATGCCGTTGTCGAGCAGCTCCAGAACGTCCTGCCAGCGCTTAGCGTGGCGTGCGCCGGGAACGTTGGTGTGCGCCAGCTCGTCGACCAGCGCTACTCGCGGCCGGCGCGCGAGCACGGCCGTCGTGTCCATCTCCTCCAGCACCACGCCGCGATACTCCACCCGTCGACGGGGGACGGCTTCCAGGCCATCCACGAGCGCCGCCGTTTCCGCGCGGCCGTGCGTCTCCACGTATCCCACGACGACGTCCACGCCGCGCCGCTTGAGGTCGTGCGCCTCCTGCAGCATGCGGAACGTCTTCCCCACGCCGGCGAACGAGCCCATGTAGAGCTTGAAGCTCCCCGGACCCTCACCCCGGACCAGGTCCAGGAACGGAGCGGTGCTGCTCGCGTCAGTCATGCGCGGCCGGGCATGCTCAGAAGCGGACCGAGAGCGACGTCACCACCGCGGTGGACGTCTTCGCCACCCCGCCATCGCCATCACGGTCAGGGAAGATCGCCTCCTCCGCGCCGAAGAAGGTCCTCAATTCCGTGCGCCACACCGCAGGGCCCCGCTGGACGTCGAGGCCGACGGAGGCGCCGTTCGTCACCAGCCCCGGTGCGACCGCCATGCCGGTGGTGGAGACCACGCCGCGCTCGTCGTCGAAGCGCTCGATCCGGCCGTTGATCCCCATCGCCGGCGTCAGCCACCAGCGGCCGACCACCGAGGCGGCCAGCCACTCGCTCTCGTGCTGCGTGCCGAAATCCACGGTGCCGATCAGCAGCGCGCGGCCGCTCGGCGCCCAGCGGGCGATGAGGTCATGGAAAACCCGCACGTCCTGCTCGCCCGTCGCCGCGAGGGGCTCGCGACCGATGTAGTTGGAGTACGAAAGCGTGAGCGGGACCACCGGCGTCCAGTCGATGCGCACGCCAACGGCTTTGTCTTCGTTGTTTTCGGAGATGAGCTGCCAGCCGTTCACCACGTTGAACTGCGCGCTCAGGTTCGGCAGCGGCTGCCAGGTGGCGCGCACACCGGTTTCGTAGTAGGGGCTGAACTCCGCCGCCAGCGAACGGGTGTAGGTGGGGTTGTCGATGGAGATCCAGCTCTCGCTGCCGACGTGCGACAGCATGATTCCCGCGTCGATCCACAGGTTGGGCGCCACGCTGACGCCAAGCATGGCTTCCTGCACCAGCGGCAGGTAGTTGGGCTGAGTGCCGGCCAGCGCGTCCGGCTCGCCGGCGTAGTTGAACTGCACGCTGGTCCCCGCCTGCAGCGCCACCCGGCCGCGCACCGTCGGCGAGGCGTAGCGCGCCTCCACGTGCGCCAGGTTCAGGCTGAACTCGTCGTGCCGCGCGGCCTGCGTGGTGAACGGCCGGTCGTGCGAAGCAGGCCGGCCGAAGTCGTACGCGTAGTAACCGTCCACGAACGCGCCGAAGGTGATTCGCGGGGTGGAGTCGTTTTCCTGCCCCAGCAGCACGGCCGGCCAGGCGAGCGCCGCGGCGCCCGCCAGGATGAGCATCTTTTTCATCAGTCCGTTTATCTCCAGGCGAGTCGGATCGCCGTCGAAAGTAGTGAAACAGGGGTCAGGGCCTGGTCGGAGCCGGAGCCGCCGCCGGGCGTTCCGTCTCCCGATCCAGCGCCAGGTTGAGCAGCAGCACATTCACCTGCGGCTCGCCCAGGAGGCCGAGCGTACGGCCTTCCGTGTGCCGCGCTACGAGCGCCTGAACGCGCGCCGCGTCCACCCCGCGGCTGTGGGCCACGCGGGCCACCTGCAGCGCCGCGTTGGCGGGCGAGATGTGCGGATCCAGCCCTGACGCGCTGCGCGTGGCCATGTCGGCAGGCACGCGGCCGGGCTGCGCACCCTCCGCCTCGACGGCTTGCGCGACCGACTGCGTAATCAGCGTGTCGGCCAGTTTGCGGTCCGTCGGGCCCTTGTTGGTGCCGCCGGACGCGCCGCCGTCGTAGCCGCTCCCTGCGGCGGACGGGCGCGGGTGGAAGTAGGCGGGCCCGGCAAACGGTTGGCCGATCAGCTCGCTCCCCACCACCCGCCCGTCAGCTTCGACGAGCGAGCCATTGGCCTGCCGGGGAAAGATCACCTGCGCCAGCGCCGTGACGACGCCGGGGTACAGCGCGCCCGTGATCAGCATCAGCACCAGCGTGCCGACGACGGCGGGGCGGATCTGGTTCTTGATCATCGTCCGTCTCTCTGTTTCAGGGCCGTCACGCCAGTCCGAGCACGGACAGGATCACGTCGATCAGCTTGATCCCCACGAAGGGCACGATCAGTCCGCCCAGGCCGTAGACGAGCAGGTTGCGGCGCAGGATCACGCTCGCGGGCGCCGGACGATACTTCACGCCGCGCAGGGCCAGCGGAATGAGCGCGACGATGATGAGGGCGTTGAAGATCACACTGGCCAGGATGGCCGACTGCGGGCTGGCCAGCCGCATCACGTTCAGTGCGTCGAGCTCGGGATACGTGGCGACGAACATCGCCGGGATGATGGCGAAGTACTTGGCCACGTCGTTGGCGATGCTGAACGTCGTCAGGCTGCCGCGCGTCATCAGCAGCTGCTTTCCGATCTCCACCACCTCGATGAGCTTCGTGGGGTTGGAATCCAGGTCCACCATGTTGCCGGCTTCCTTGGCCGCCTGCGTGCCGCTGTTCATCGCCACGCCCACATCGGCCTGCGCCAGCGCCGGCGCGTCGTTGGTCCCGTCGCCCGTCATGGCCACCAGTCGTCCGCCCTGCTGCTCGCGGCGGATGACCTCCATCTTGTCCTCGGGCCTGGCCTCGGCCAGGAAGTCGTCCACCCCCGCCTCCTGGGCGATGGCGGCGGCGGTGAGCGGGTTGTCTCCCGTAATCATGATGGTGCGAATCCCCATGGCACGGAGCCGCTCGAAGCGCTCGCGGATGCCGCCCTTGACCACGTCCTTGAGGTAGACCACGCCGAGCGCCTGCGCGGCCCCGCCGTTCTTCTCGGCGACGACCAGCGGTGTGCCGCCCGCGCGGGAGATGCACTCCACGGCGGCGTCCAGCTCCGGCGGGACCTCGCCACCGTGTTCGCGCACCCAGCGGGCGACGGAATCGCCCGCGCCCTTACGGATGCAGTGGCCGTCCAGGTCGATGCCGCTCATCCGCGTTTGCGCCGTGAAAGGGACGAGCGCGTGCTCACCCTCCGCCAGCGTGCGGCCACGGATGCCGTACGCCTCCTTCGCCAGCACCACGATGCTCCGCCCCTCCGGTGTCTCGTCGGCGAGCGAGGCGAGCTGCGCGCGGTCGGCCAGCCGCTCGGCCGTGACGCCCGCGACGGGGATGAACTCCGCCGCCTGCCGATTGCCGAGGGTGATCGTCCCCGTCTTGTCCAGCAGCAGCGTGTTGACGTCGCCCGCCGCCTCTACCGCGCGGCCGCTGGTGGCGATCACGTTGTGCTGGATCATCCGGTCCATTCCCGCGATGCCGATCGCCGACAGCAGCCCCCCGATCGTCGTGGGGATCAGGCAGACGAGCAGGGCGATGAGGACGACCGTCGGCACGGGGCCGCCGCTGTAGACCGCGAACGGCTGAAGCGTGGCCACGGCCAGGAGGAAGATGATGGTCAGTCCGGAGAGGAGGATGGCCAGCGCGATCTCGTTCGGCGTCTTCTGCCGCGTGGCGCCTTCCACCAGCGCGATCATCCGGTCGATGAAGGTTTCGCCGGGGTTGCTGGTGATGCGGATCACCAGCCAGTCGCTGAGCACCCTGGTGCCCCCCGTCACGGCCGAGCGATCACCGCCGGATTCGCGGACGACGGGCGCGCTCTCGCCGGTGATGGCCGATTCGTCCACCGACGCCACGCCCTCCACCACCTCGCCGTCCGAGGCGATCACGTCGCCCGGCGTGCACAGGATCAGGTCGCCTTTGCGCAGCGCCGTCGCGGAGACGGACTCCGTGCGCACCCGGTCAGCCGGGTCGACCAGGCGCTTCGCCATCGCCTCCGTGCGGTTGCGGCGCAGCGTGTCCGCCTGGGCCTTGCCGCGCCCCTCTGCCATGGCCTCGGCGAAGTTGGCGAAGAGCACCGTGAACCACAGCCACAGCGCGATCTGGACGGTGAATCCGATCTTCTCCCCCTCCGCCACGTCGCGCAGAAGCAGGAGCGTGGTTGCCACGCTGCCGATGAGTACGACGAACATCACGGGGTTCCGCACCATGTGGCGCGGGCCGAGCTTGGCGAACGCATCCACCGCGGCACGCCGGACGACAGGCCCGTCGAAGAGCGGCCGGGCCTTCGCGCGCCGGCCCTGGGCAGAGGGTGGCGCCGTCGGCGGCTCCGCCCTGCGTAACTCCGCGCGGTCCTTTAGCGGTGTGCTCATCAGAACACCCACCCGGCGTTCATCATCAGGTGCTCGACGACAGGGCCCAGCGCGAGTACCGGGAAGTACGTCAGCGCGCCCACGATCAGGATCACCGACACCAGCAGCCCCACGAAGAGCGGCGTGTCGACGGGAAAGGTGCCCGCCGTCTCCGGCGTCACCCGCCGCTCGGAGAGGAAGCCGCCCAGCGCGAGCGCCGGGACGACCAAGGCGAAGCGGCCGATCAGCATCGCCATCCCCATCATCGTGTTGTAGAAGTAGGTGCCGCCCGTAAGCCCCGCGAAGGCGCTGCCGTTGTTGGAGCCTGCGGAGGTAAAGGCGTACAGCATTTCGCTGAGCCCGTGCGGGCCGGCGTTGTTGCGCCCGGCGAGGCCGGCATCCATCACCGATGCGCCGGCGGTCATGATCAGCACCACCGCGGGAAACGCGAGGACGTAAAGCATGGTCATCTGCACCTCGCGGCTCCCGATCTTCTTCCCCAGGTACTCCGGGGTCCGCCCCACCATCAGACCCGCCAGGAAGACGGTGAGGACCACGAAGATCAGCATCCCGTACAGCCCCGCGCCCACGCCGCCGAAAATGACCTCGCCCAGCTGCATGTTGACCATGGGCACCAGCCCGCCCATGGGCGTGAAGGAGTCGTGCATGGCGTTCACGGCGCCGCAGCTGGCCGCTGTCGTCACCACGGCGTACAGCGCGCTGCCCACGATGCCGAACCGCGTCTCCTTCCCCTCCATGTTCCCCGCGGAGTGGCCTTCCACCACGCCCGCCACGTCGATCCCGCGAGCGGCGTGGATCGGGTTGCCGGCGGACTCGGCCGCATAGGTCACCGCCGTTCCGGCGACGAAAAGGATGAACATCGCGGCGAGGATGGCCCAGCCGTGGCGCGGCTTCCCCGCCATCCGCCCGAACGCGTAGACGACGCCGGCGGGAATCAGGAAGATCGCCAGCATGGAGAGCAGGTTGGTGAACGGCGTGGGATTCTCGAACGGATGCGCCGCGTTGGCGTTGAAGAAGCCGCCGCCGTTGGTGCCCAGCTGCTTGATCGCCTCCTGCGACGCTACCGGCCCCATGGCCAGAGTCTGCTGCACGCCCTCGACCGTCGTCACCACGTCGTAGGGCTTGAAGTTCTGGATGACGCCGCGCGAAACCAGGACGAGCGCCAGGATGATGGAGAGGGGGAGGAACAGGTAGAGCGTCCCGCGGACGAGGTCCGCCCAGAAGCTGCCCAGCCGTCCGGCCGAGCGCCGGACGATGCCGCGCGCCAGGGCGAACGCGACGCACATCCCCGCGGCCGCGGAGGCGAAGTTGTGAAAGGCGAGCTGCGTCATCTGCGAGAAGTACGACATCGTGCTCTCACCGCCGTAGCTCTGCCAGTTGGTGTTCGTGGTGAAGGACGCCGCCGTCTCGAACGCCTGCCGGTCCGGCACGGCCGCCATCCCCTGCGGGTTGAGTGGCAGCACGGCCTGCAGGCGCAGCACGGCGTAGGTCGCCAGCATCGACACCACGCCGAAGAGCAGCATGCCGGCCGCGTAGCGTGTCCAGTGCTGGTCTTCATCGGGGTCCACCCCCAGCGCGCGGTAGATCCCGGTCTCCGCCGGGCCCAGCCACCGCCGCCGCCCCTCGTAGACGGCGTGGATGTAGATGCCCATGGGCTTCGCCAGCAGGAGCACGAGGGCGCAGTAGAAGAGGATCTGGAGCCATCCGTTGGCGGTCATCTCAGAACTTCTCCGGTCTCAGCAGCGTGTACGTCAGGTAGGCGAGAAGCGCGGCCGCCAGCACCAGTCCACTCCAATTTTCGGCGGTCATTTCGGTCCCTCCGCCTCGCCCGCCTGGCGGCCCAGCGCCTCGCACCCGCGCACGTACGCGAGCATGGCGGCGAAGAATCCGGCGCTGGCGAGCAGGTAGATCACGTCGAGCATGATCCTGTCGGGTTGATGCCGGACGATCCGGCGGCGCCCTCGCGCCGCGCCGCGCCCGGCGTGATGTGCGTCCGTTATGGGCGGCGCATGGTGAACCGCCCGGAGCTGCGCCCCGTCGTCCGGCCTCCACGCGTCCACCACTGCCCCGTCAGCGAATCGCCCGCGAGCACACCCCGTCCCGCGAACGGGTGCCCCTGCCCCGGATCGAAGGCGAACTCCACGGAGTCACCGCGGGCCAGCCGCGCCATCAGCGTGGGCACCTGCGCGGTCGCGGGCAGGTCCAGCGACCGCAGATCGGCGGAGTAGACGCCGTAGTGCGTGGCGGGGCCGGACAAGCCCTCGATGCGGCGGTGCCGTGAATCCTCGAGCAGCACCACACTTCCGTTCACGGGCGGCGGGCCGATGGTGTCGCGAGTGAGCGTTGCGCGGTGCTCCAGGTGGAACTCCACCGTCCACTCGCCGTGCAGCCGCTCCGGATGCGCGGCACGTGTCGTATCGGCCCCACGTTCGCACGCCGCGCCGGCGAGGAGCAGGAGCGCCGGCAGCACCGCGTGCAGGACCACGTGGGCGGTTCGGGAAAGTCGCGCGTTCACCATGGGTCGACGCCTGGAATGCCCGATCCCGATCATCGCGGGCTCGCCGCGAGGGGTTCGGAACGTTACGCGTCGAAGGTAGGCAACAAGCCGTAAAGGCCGCACAAAGGCAGGGCGCCTTTGCGTTCAGATCTCACAAAGACCACCGCCCGGCGCGGGGAGCACCGGGCGGTGGTCGACAGGACGACATCCACTGTTCGGTCACTGAGAACCGCAACGTTGACCGGGACGTTTCCAACCGCAAGGACGCCTAACGGCGGTACTCTCCGTCGGGCCAGCCCCGGTACGTCATGCAGGCTTTCTGGGCCGGTTCGGCGTCGGAAATGGACTCGCAGTGCTGCTTGTCGGCCATGTATTTCTCGCGGCCGAGATCCGGTGGCGGGTCGCCGCCGCACCCGCTCAGCACCACCACCAAGGGGATCACGCGCCGCACGAACCGCCCGTGGAACTGTTCATGTACCCTGCTGGCCATCGTGCACGCTCCCTCATCGTAAGTTTGCACGGTGCAATCTGGTTCGTCGCATCCCAGAAACAACGACATCAGCCGCAGCCCGCACCGCAGGCCTGCCTCATCGGCCCGCCGCCTCATCCGGAAGGGTCGCCGTGGGTACCGTAAAGATGAAGACGCTTCCGCCGCCGGCGCGGGTCTCGTGCAGGAGCGAACCACCCTGCACCTCCGCCAGCCGCCGTGCGATGGACAGGCCCAGTCCCGCTCTATCGGCGTCGGGCACGGCCCCGCGAGCGCGGTAGAACGGCGCGAACACATGCTCCACCTCGGAAGGCGGGATCCCCGGTCCGCGGTCCGCGATCTCGAAAGCGAGACGATCCCCCTCTCGCGTCGCGACAAAGTCGATGGGTGTGCCCGGCGGAGCGTACTTGTGCGCGTTCTCCAGCAGGTTCACCAGGACGCGCAGCGAGTGGACGAAGTCGAAGCGTCCCAGCAGCAGTGGATCACCCGGCTCTACGCTCGCCCGCACCTCGCGGTCGTGGAGGGGACCGGCGACGCGTTGGAGCGCCGCGCCGACGAGATCCTCCGCCGCGACCACCTGGGCGTCGACCCGCAGCTCCCCCGCGTTCAGCCGCGACAGGTCCAGCAGGTCCGCCACAAAGCGGTTCAACCTGTCCGCCTCTTCCTCGATCATCACCGCGCGCTCGTCCCCGGTGCCGCGCATCTCGTGGGCGAGCGCCTTGATCGTCGTGAGCGGCGTGCGCAGGTCGTGCGACACCGACGCGAGCAGCGCGTCCTTCAGCCGGTCCGCCTCGCGCAGCGCCTCCGCCCGCTCGGCGTCGGCGATCAGCCGCACCCGCTCGGCGCCCAGCGCGGCGTAGTACGACAGGGCCGCGAAGAACCGCCGCTGCGCCGCGTCCAGGGTGATCCCGCCTTCGCGCGTCACACGGAGCACGCCGACGGTGCGGCCACGAACGCGAAGCGGGAGGGAGAGGCCGCGCGCGTCATCCACCGCCGGCACCAGGTCGCCACCGTCCGGCAGCATCCGAACGGTTCCATCCAGCCGCTCCACAACCGGAACGACGCGGTCGTCCGCCAGCGCCGCGGCCGTCGCGCCCTTGCCAGGGGCATCCGGGCCTGCTTCGGCTTCGCCGCCTGCGCGGGCGCCTGGACGGACGCCGCCGGAATCGTCCCGCAGCCAGATCTCGCAGGCTCCCATCCCCAACGTAGACCGGATCACTTCCGCGATCGCGTGCAGCGCCTGGTCCGCCCGGCCGGCGTTCAGCGTCTCGGCCCCGAGCGTGGCGAGACGGTCGATCTCCGCGGCACGGCGCCCAGCCTCTTCGGCTTCGCGGCGTGCGCGATACAGGAGCTGGGTCGCCACCGTGGTCACGGCGAGGTAGCTGAACAGCACCAGCCAGTCCAGCGCCCTGTGGATGACGAAGGTGCCGTATGGGAGAAGGAAGAAGAAGTTGAAGCAGAGGAACGAGAGAAGAGCGAGCGCCAGCCCGCGGGCGCGGCTGCCCCGGGCGCTGGCCGCGAGCACCAGCAGCAGGTACGCCAGGGCCACGTGCGCCTTGTCGAGAGATGGACGCACGGCCACCAGCCCTGCCGTGAGCGCGCCCAGGGCGGCGATCCAGGGCGCCCACGCCAGCGCCTCGCGGACATCCTCGCGCGATCTAGGCACGCGGTCAGTCCAGCGCCCGGAAGCGGTAGCCCACCCCCGGCTCCGTGATGATCAGCCGCGGGCGGATGGGGTCCTGCTCCACCTTGCGCCGCAGGTTAGCCACGTGCACCCTCAGATACGCCTGCGCGTCGCCACCGGAGCGACCCCACACGGCGCGAAAGAGCTGGTCGTGCGTCATCGTTCCGCCCGCGTGGGCGATGAAGGCCCGCAGGAGGTCCCACTCCGTGGGGGTGAGGTGGATCTCTTCCCCGGCTCGCGAGAGCACCCGGCGGCCCAGGTCGATCGTAAGCCCATCCGCCTCGACCGCCCCGGCGCCGCCGGGACGAGGCACGCTTCGCGCACGCCGCAGCTGCGCGCGCACCCGTGCCTGCAGCTCTGCCGTACCGAACGGCTTCGTGATGTAGTCGTCCGCGCCCGCATCCAGCATCCGCACCTTCTCCGCCTCCGAGTGGCGCGCGGAGAGCACGACGATGGGTGCCGACGTCCACCGCCGGAGTTCGGTGCATATGCTGATCCCGGGCACATCGGGCAGACCGAGGTCGAGCACCACCAGGTCCGGGCGCTCGGAGGCCGCCTGGTCCAGCCCCTCCTTCCCCGTCGCCGCCTCGATTACGCGGACGGTGTCGTCCTCCAGCGCGCGCCGGACCACCCGGCGAATCTGCGGCTCGTCGTCGATGACCAGGATCGTGGAATCACTCATCGGTGACTCGCCCTAGAGCTCGATCTGCGCACCCAGCTCCACCACGCGGTTGGGTGGCAGGCCGAAGAACGACGTGGCCGTGCGTGCATTCCGGCTCATCACCGCGAACAGGTGCTCCCGCCAGGGTGCCATTCCCGGGTTCGTCGACGGGATCAGCGTCTCCCGGCCCAGGAAATACGATGTTTGTCCGGGACGCAGGTCGAGCCCATCCGCCTGCACGGTGGCCAGCGCGTCCGGCACGCATGGATCCTCCATGAAGCCGTACGCCAGCACGATGCGGTAGAACCCGTGTCCCAGCTCCTCCACCGTCACGCGCTCCGCCTCGGGCACGTGCGGCACCTCCTGCGTCTCCACGCTCAGCAGGACGACCGTCTCGTGCAGCACCTTGTAGTGCTTCAGCGAGTGCAGCAGCGCCGGGGGGGTGCCGCCGCGGTTGCCGTACATGAATACCGCCGTCCCCGGGACCCGCTGCGCCGTGCGCCCGCCCGCGTCCTTCAAAAAGAGATCAATCGGCAATGTGCCCCGCTGCAGGCGCTCGGCCAAGATCCCGCGCCCCGTCTTCCACGTCGACATCAGGGCGAAGATGATGGCACCCACCACCAGCGGAACCCACCCGCCATGCGGGATCTTGACGATGTTCGCGCCCCAGAACGCCAGGTCGATGGTGAGGAAGAAGCCCGTGAACAGCAGCGTGGCCCATAGCGGCCACCGCCAGCGCTCGCGCTCCACGGTGAAGAGCAGCAGCGTCGTCACGACCATGGTGGTCGTCACCGCCACCCCGTACGCCGCGGCCACGTTGCTGGAGCGCTGAAAGCCGAGCGTCAGTCCGATGCAGGAGATCATCAGCAGCCAGTTGACGCTCGGGATGTAGATCTGCCCGCGCTCGCGCCCCGAGGTGTGGCGGATCTCCACCCTTGGCATGTAGCCCAGCTGCACCGCCTGCATCGTGAGCGAATACGCGCCGGTGATGAGCGCCTGTGACGCGATCACCGCCGCCATCGTGGCGATCACGACCACGGGATACAGGGCCCACTCCGGGACCATGTGGTAGAACGGGTTCTCCACCGCGGCCGGGTCGCGGATCAGCAGCGCGCCCTGGCCAAAGTAGTTCAGCAGCAGAGCGGGAAGCGCGATGTAGTACCACGCCAGCCGGATCGGCTTTCTGCCGAAGTGCCCCATGTCGGCGTACAGCGCCTCGCCGCCCGTCACCACCAGGAAGACCGAGCCCAGCACCAGGAACCCGCTGTAGCCGTTCTGGATGAAGAAGCGCGCGCCGTACAGCGGGTTCACGGCCGCGAACACGCCCGGAGCACGCACGATGTGCATCACCCCCAGGACCGCGATCAGGACGAACCAAAGCAGTGTGACCGGGCCGAACAGCTTTCCCACGCGCTCCGTCCCGTGGCGCTGGATCAGGAAGATGGAGACCAGGATGGCGATGGTAATTGGGACGATGTACGGCTTGAAGACGGGCGTCGCCACCTCCAGCCCTTCCACCGCCGAAAGGACGGAGATCACGGGAGTGATCATCCCGTCACCGTAGAGGAGAGCGGTCCCGAAAAGGCCAAGCATGATCAGGACCCAGCGCGGGCTCCTGCGCGCCGCCGATACGGGAGTCACCAGCGAGGTGAGCGCCAGGATGCCACCCTCCCCGCGATTGTCCGCGCGAAGCACGAACACGGCGTATTTGAAGGAGATCACCAGCACCAGAGCCCACACGATCAGCGACAGCACGCCAAGGACGTTCTGCGGCGTAGGGTGGATCCCGTGCGTGTGGTGGAACGACTCGCGGACGGCGTAAAGGGGGCTGGTCCCGATGTCGCCGTAGACCACGCCGAGCGCGGTGAGGGAGAGGAGCGCGAGGTACCGCCCGCGTGGCTCACCATCCGTATTTGTATGGTCCGACACGATCGCTTTCCTGGCGGAGTGCGGAAATCCACTACCACCGTGAAAAAGGCCAAACAGGATGACCTCCCCGACGTGGAGGGAAGTCGCACGCCTCAGCCGGCTTGCGCGGTAAGAACCTCGTTCGGGGTCCGCGGCGGCGTCAACGGGTTCTGACGCACTGGGCATGCAACTACGGCGGAATTCCTACATCTTCGTGCAAAGTCTTTGTGGCTTCTTTATGCGTGGGCAGACCGGGGGCGTGAGCCGACGGCGGTAGGCACCTACGCCGCCAACCGTATGCTGCCACGGAACCCACTACCCACCGTAGTCTCAGAAACGCCCGAGCGGCAGGTTGATGCTGGCTTTACCTGATGCCGTCTCGTCGCCTGTAGGTGCGTACCAACCATTCAGTCCCTCAAACGAGATAGCCGGCAGCGATGAAAAACGGCTGGTCCCTTCCTGTAAGGTCGATCCCGGTATGACCGGCCTCGTCACAGAACAACGTTAGTCCCACCCTTTGCCTCCTGTTGCTATTTCGCGCTACCAGGCTCAACGAGAGAATATGACGTGGCAGGCAAATGCCCAACCAAACGGACCGGTTGCGAGGCGAAGGTGATCCTTGACCCACAGCCCGAGGCCGGGGGGATCGGTCGCAGGCTGCTATCCTACGAGCCCGGGCGCGATCACTGGGAACGTCATCCGCTGGCGTCAACTCCGTCAGATCCGTATTGTGTCGTATACTGGCCCCGTCGTCGGCTTGCGCACTACTCCAAAGTCCCACACCCCGATGGGCGAAGAACGCATCATCCCGGTTCCGCCCCTGCCTCGGCACCGGGAGGGCGACATCTTGGCCGAGCTGCCCAATGCCGTCGGCCTTGTGCTTTGGCAGGAGGTTCGGCACCTGCGGGACTGGGCGGAGTCGCCCCCGCCGGTGCGGGCCCGGCTGTTCAGCGCCCCTTCCAGGGAAGCGCTTGCAAAGCAAAAAGAGGCTCGCGCGTACGCGCCCGAGCTGATCGGTCCGCTGGACACGTTCGCGGCCCTGCGGCGTGACCCGCTGGGGATCAGCGGTGCCGATGTCGGTACGGCCTGCGAAAGGGTGGTCGAGTGGGCACAGGAGCACGATCATGCCCAGGCCGCGATCGAATGGGCAGAGATTGCCGCAATGGTGGACCCAGCCAACCCCAAGCTCGCAAATCTGGCCGGGCGCGTGACGCGCAACGCGAACCTGTACGACCGATCCGAGCTGTGGTTCAAGCGGGGCCTGGGCTTCGCGCGGGACCAGGGCATGACGGTCGAGCTGATCCGGGGACACCTGGGCTACGGCACGTTGTGCAAGGAGATGGGCCGGGTGAACGGCGCACGCCATCACCTGAACGCCGGTGCGAACCTGGCCTGGCGGGAAGGCCCGCCGTCGCTGGCGGCGGAGGCGCAGCACGACCTCTGCGCCATGCTGATCGTGCGGGGCCACCTGGCTGAAGCCGCGGAGCGCGCGCAGAAAGCGCTCGCCTGGTATCCCAAGAGCCACCACAGGATCCCGTTCTTCGCGGCCGACGTTGCGCTGATGCTGGTGCTTGGACGCCACTTTCTTTCCGCCGCAAGGCTGGTGCGGCTAGTGCTGCGCGCTGTCCAGCAGCCGAGTGCGCGAGCGACCATCCTCGCGCTTGGCGCACGCGCATTCTCTGGTGCCGGCGAGCCGGAAGAGTCAGCGGTACTCCGGCGCCGCGCCGTGAAGCTGCTGGACAATCACCGCGGGATGGAGCCGGTCACCCGATGGCACCTGGCTGACGCCCAGCGGCTGGCCGGAAACTGGGAAGTCGCTGAGCGGGAAGCCGAGACCGCGCTGTCCGTCGCCCTCGACCAGAACGACCGCGAGATCGAGCGCCTGACCCGCATCCTGCTCAAGCTCATTCGAACCAGGAAGGCCGCCCCGCTCAAGACGAGGGGAAGCAGGGAACTCCAGGCCTTCCTGAACGAACTGGCGGGGCGGGTCTCGGGCTGGTCCCCACGGCGCGGCGACTGGCCCGGGCCGTGGGGCAGTAATTGGGCGGCGTAGGACCGCCCTCACAATCCTCAGTTGCCGGAGCCGAACGTGGCTCCGCCCCTGGCCGCCGATCCCGTATCGGCGGCCGTCGTGTTTTCCACCACACTCGTGGTCTCGGCGGTCGTCGTCGTGGTGGTGTCGTCCGTGGTGCGGTTGCCGGAGCCGAAGGTGGCGCCGCCATTGAAGCTCTCCGACGCTGGCCGCACGGTCGCCTGTGTGGGATGCTCACCCTTGCAGCCGACAGCAGCGGCAGCGGAAACGGCGATCACGGTGGCGGCGAGGGTGCGGCGAATGGCGGTCTGCATGGTAGGAACTCCGGGAAAACAGTAGGGATGCCGCGTCAGGAGGACGCGGGTCAACGATAGGCGGGACACTCCATTTCCGCCAGCAGCTTGGGGTCTACTTTGGGCGCTTCCACCCCGACCCGGCGGCGGTTCGAGGTTTGGCGCTTAGGGCGTGATTGGCTTTGATTATGTCGCGTTGCGTCTGAGTGGTCGCGGGCAGGTCTGGCCCTGCCCTGGTAGGCAGCGGGACTGGCCGATCGACGGTCGATGAACGGGATGTGCGGCCGGACGCGCTTGGTCAGGGGCGTCTCGTGCAGCGGCAGCCCGCCGTCCGGCACTCTCAGATGCAGTCACGGCGTGAATCACCCCTGCATCCGGGAGCATGTCCAAGCCGCCGATCCGCCACGGTCACCGTCCGCGCCAGAGGCGTAGCACCACGTCGCGGCGCTGGCATGTCTCCCTCGCGCCGAAGCGCGATCCCGCCGTGCCGGAGCCAGCGATGGAGGGCACGCCGATCCTGGAGGAGTCGCCCGGCGACCTGGGCGTGCTCCTCTGGCAGAGCTACCGCGACGTCGTCTTGTGGGGGGATTCGGAACCGGAACACCGCACACAGCTCTTCGCGCCTGGCTCTCTCGAGCGACGAGAGGCGCTGATCCGCGGCAGCAACCTGGTTGGCGAGGTTCGCGTCGCCATTGAGCTTCTTACCGCGGCGCTGCGGGAGTCTCCCCCGTCGAAACCCGCCGAAATCGTCTACTGCTGCAGCCGAGTCGCGGAGTGGGCCGCTGCTGCTGGGAAGCGATACACGGCCTTCGCGATGGCGCTGGCGGCCGCGGGCCTTGAGCCGAACGACGCGGCCATCGCGTTGCGAGTCGGGCAGTACGCCGCCTCAGGAAGGCTTTTCATCGCCGCGGAGGCATGGTTCCGACGCGTGGTCGGGCTTGGCCGCCGCGCCAGGGACTACGCGTCGTATGCCGATGCGTGGGTAGAACTCGGGCGTGTCTGTGCTGCCCGCGCGGCGCTACGCCCGCCGACTTCCCTGACCATCGAAATCGATCCTGCACAGGCCTCAATCGAGGAGGTGAACAGGCACCTCGATCCCCGCATCTCACCTGAAATCCACTCGGGGGCGGATCACGCCGCTCGGGCGCGGCAGTGTTTCATCACTGCGGCCCGCACGGCTCGCCGGCATGGAATGCGAACGACTGGTGGCGAGGCGTACCACGAACTGTTTCTCCTCGCGTTCGCGGCTGGCCACTTCGGCATCGCCGACCGCTACGCGAAGAAGGCCCTGCGCCTCCTGGGCAAGCACCACTCGCGGAATCCCTCGCTCCGCCACGCGTATGCGAGCCTCATGCTGCGGCACAGCGAGAATGTCGTCGCGGCGATCCAGATGCTGGAGGCCGTGCTCCCGAGTCGCCGCACCACGCCGGAACGCATCGAGACCCTGCTGCTCCTGGTCGAAGCGGCTGGCCGTGCAAAAGACGAGGAGCGGTTCCAGAAGGGCTGGTACGATGCCCTCAGCACGATCGAGCGCCTGGGAGAATCGCCGGCAGCCGCGAGGCACCTGCTGAGCCTGGCGCAGGTTGGGATGGAACTGGGGGAAGAAACCCGTGCGATCCATGCCGCCCGCCGGGCGTTCTCCCTGGCGGCCCACGTCCGCGACCACGGCCTGAAGGACGAGGTCGAAACGTTCCTCGCTCGGCCGCGTCCCGGGCGCGCCGCGTAGCCAAGGCGGATGATCTCGGGCCGTGGCTTCGGCGGTTTTCGACCTGGAGCGCGCCGTCCGGATCGTCGCAGCGTACAGCGATGGTCCCGAGACGACCACGTTTGTCACCGTTGGGGCGCAGTTCGGGATCAGTGGCGAGCGGGTCCGGCAGATCATGGAGAAATACGAGGAGGTGGCTGGCACGAAGGTCCTGCGGCGCGAACGACGGAGCAGGCATGCACCGGCCGCTCCGCCCGCTCCGAAACCCTCGGCTGCCCAGGCACTGCTCAGCCGGGCGAAGCTGACCACGTGCGGGTGCTGGGAATGGACGGGGCCGAAGACGCCCGCCGGCGCTCCCGTCTTCACGCGAGTCAAGGGGCAGCAGCACGCGCACAGGGCCGCGTTCGTCCTGTGGTGCGGTCCGATCCCGGCCAGGGCCTACGTTGCGCAGACCTGCCGCAACAAACTGTGCATCAACCCGTCGCACCTCGTGGCGCTTCCCCGGAAGGAGGCAATTCGCCTTCACCCGAACTGGGACGCCGAGCGCAACACCTGGCGCACGGGGCGCGAGCGCCTGACACACTGCAGGAACGGCCACGAGTTCACGGTCGAAAACACACGGTGGGTCACCCACGGGACGGCGGCAGCAGGCGGGGGCACTATGACTGTAACGACACGGCTGTGCGCGGTCTGCGCCCGCCAGCGCGGACGTCGGCACGCCGGGACACACCCGCGCCCCCGCAAGCCGCTCCCACCGCTGCCGGCTGATCTAGGGGAGCAGGAACTGGAACGGCAGATCAGGGCAATCGTCCGCGTTTCGCCCGCTTCAGATCGCGCTCCTGAACTCTGGCGCGAGGTCGAGGCCAGGATCGGCCACACCGGGCTGCAGGTGATCTCGACGCCGGTGCGCGTCCTGGTCCGGTGCGCGGCGCTGCCGAATGAGACCTGGGCCGCGTACGCGAGACGGACCGCAGGCCACGGAGAGTACGAGGAGTGGTTCGTAGCCCGGATGCTGGCCGATCCAAGGATACAGAAGGTACTCAGACGGGCGGGTTCCGTTTTCATCATTTCTGATCAATGGCCGGGGCATCATGAACACACCGATGATCGCGCCGCGTGACGATGTATCCGACACCCATCTGCTGCACCGGTGGCTCAGCGAGGGGGACGAGGGGGAAACGTTCATGGCGATCTACGCCCGGTACCGCGAGGATGTGCGAAAGGTCATGGAAGACGCGGGTCTGCAGCCGATGGACGCCGAGAACCGCGTCGGTTCCGTGTTCGCGCACGCCCGTCACGCGCTCCCGCCTGAAACCCCGCTGCGCGAACGCTTGGCGTCCGCCGCGCGCACCCTCGCGGCCGTCCCCCACCAGATCCCCGAACCATGTGAAAGAGAAGCCACGCGTGGACGCTGACCGCTTGGCCGCCCTTCTGGACGGGCGGCTGCGCGGTCCTGAACGCGCAGCCGCCATCGCTGAACTTGCCGCCCTGCCGGACGCAGACTTCGGCGTGTTCGCCGAGGCGACCAAGGGGTTGCGGGAACAGGAGGAGGAGCGCAGTGCGGCACGGGAGCCCCGCACCTCAACCGCCAGTTGATTTCACGGACAGCGCAGAACCGGGCGAGTCCGCGCTGATTCCATGAGACCGCCCTCCTCTTCTACACACATGTACAGAACACCCCCGCCCAGCTTCGGCCCGGGAATTCGATGCGTCCATGCAACGGTCTACGCAGAAATGAACACGCACCGGAACCACCGTCGCTGAAGACTCAGGGCGTAAGCGCCGCTGACCTGCAGAGGTTTCTCACCGGGATCAGCCTGGGAGTGGCGCCAGCGGCACGGCCCGCCGGCGTGGTACAAGCTGCGAGGGGGGCTCGCGCGTCCCGGGGGCGAGAACACCCCTGAGTGCCGCACCAGGCATTTAGCCCCCACAAGTGCGAGACGCCGCCACTCTTCCGAGCGGCGGCGTCTTCGCGAGTAGCCGAGTTTATTTCCGAGTAGCCGACTTTATTTCGCGGTAGCCGAGTCTATTTCGGAGTAGCCGACTTTAACAATCGCGGTCGGCTTCCCCGTGCGTCCCCTACTCCACGGTGACGCTCTTCGCCAGGTTCCGCGGCTGGTCCACGTTGGTGCCGCGCAGCACGGCGATGGGGTACGCCAGCAGCTGCAGCGGCACGCTGGCCAGGATGGGCTGGTCATTCGATGCGGTGTGCCACGACGTCCGGCTGCCCGGGCCGCCGAAGCAGAAACTGCGATGCGTGCTGGCCGGCGTTCGCGGAAAAGATCAGTTCCGCATCCAGTTCCGTGGCCGTGAACACAGTGGGCGTCCGCGCCCGCAGCACCAGCCGGCTCAACCCGGGGGCTTCACCGAAGAGCGTGCCTCCCTCCCGAGTGACGGTGACCACGAGTCCGTCGGGCAGCCTGTACCTCCCTGTGTAGGCGGCGAGGACCCGCTCGTCCACCTGCACGTCCCCGCTCGGGCGGGCGGCGACGCCCGCGTCCTCCACTCGCTCGTGCCGAAAGGGGCCGTTATCCATCGCCACGATCCGCCCGGCGGAATCGGCGCGGAAGGCCACGTACATCTCACCGTAGTCCAGTTGCCCGTTCATCAGCCGGAACAGCAGCGGTTCCACCTGCCCCCACTCACCCCCCCAGAACGCGATCGTGCTGTCGTCGGAAACCGTGACCTCCAGCGTCCGTGGGACGTAGCCCCGTTCACCGGTGCAGCTATGGCACCATGCGTCCCAGCGGTAGCGGCCGGCGAACCGGCCCATGTCGTCGCGCACCCGCGGCCGGGTCCAGGGGGTGTCCTCCGTCTCCAGCCCGTCCACCCGCGGCAGCATCCGCGCGGCGACCCGGCGCACCACTCGCTGCTCCAGGCTGGCGACCTCGCGGTTTGCCGCGATGAACACGCCCGTGCCCTGCTCCGGCCACAGCCACATGCTGGCGGCATAGCCGTTCATGCTGCCGGAATGCCAGATGGCCGGGTGCCCGTTCAGGCGCCCCTCGAAGAAGCCGTACGCGGTTCCGAGCAGCCGCGGATGGTTGCGGGCGTGGGTGCGGTGCATCCGGGCCGCGGCCGACTCCGAGAGGATGCGTCCGCGGCCATACCGCCCGCCCTGGAGGTGGGCGATCATGAACTTCGCCATGTCGGCCGCGGTAGCGTTCACGTCCGAGGCAGGATACGTGTGAAAGTGCTCCCACTCTTCAGGGGCGTACCCGCCGGGGCCGTAGGCGTATCCCACGGCCGCGTCCGCGCGTAGCGCTTCCGGCACCAGGCCTACGCTGCTCCTGTGCATCTCGAGCGGCGTGAATATCTCCCGCTCCATGTAGGCGGACAGCCTGTCGCCGGATACCTGCTCGACCAGGTGCCCCGCCAGGGCGATGCCGTAGGTGGAGTAGCTGATGTGCTCGCCTGGCGCAAAACGCGGCACCAGTCGTTCTCGCAGGAACTGCGAGAGGGGAAGAACGTCCTGGGGGCGGGCTGCCTTGCGGCCTGGGTTGATCTCGTCGAAGCCGGCCGTATGGCCGAGCAGGTGCTCGGAGGTCACGGGGCGGCCGTGCGGCGCCGGGACCTTCCATCCGGGCAGGTAGGCGTTCACGTCCTCGTCCAGGCGAAGGCGTCCGCGGTCGGCCAGCTGCACCAGCGCGGTCGCCGTGAACACCTTCGAGATGGACCCGATGCGGAAAATCGTTTGCTCAGGATCCACGGGAACGCTGTCCCGCAGGTCGGCGTACCCGTAGCCCTTGCTGAGATACACCTCGCCGCCGCGCACCACGACGACGACCGCGCCGGGGATGTGCGATCGCGACATCTCGTCGATGATCACCGAGTCGAGAGCCGCCTCGAGCGCGGTGGGGGAGGAGGGCGCGAAGCGGGGCCGAGTGGCCGCTCCGGGGGCGCAGGCGGCGGATGCCATCAGACCGGCGAGCGCACCCGCCCCGAGGATGGCGATCGAACGGGATCGGGAATCTGGAGAGCGGAGCATCTCTGGTACCGGTGCGCGTCGTTGACGGGACGGGACCCCGAAAATTTTCGAAGGCCCTGCCCCTAAACTTCGCGGTGTGCACCGCGGACGAACAACGCCTGCGGCGCTACCGGCGGCCGCAACGGCGCGAGCGGCCTGGAGCCTGGCGCAAGCGGCGGCTTTCAGGCGCTGCCGAGCACCCGGTGCAGCCGTTCTCCATACCGCCTGCTCATTCGCAGCTCCGTACCGTCGCGCAGCAGCACGAGCGAGTCGCCGGCGAACCAGGGGCGCAGTTCCCGCACCTGCTCCAGGTTCACCAGCGTAGACCTGTGTATGCGAACGAACCCGGCGGGACCCAGCCGCCCCTCCATGCCCCGCAGGGTCTCACGGACCATGTGCGTCTGCCCCCCGGTGGTATGGACGAGGACGTAATGGCCGTCGGCCTGGATCCAGCGTACCTCGGCGGGTGACACGAAGATGGCGCGGTCCGCAAGCTTCAGCATCAGGTGCCCGGCAGGCGACGGCCGCGCCGCCAGTGCCCTGGCCTGGCGCTTCCGGGCGCGTCGCAGCGCCGCCCTGAACCGTGCCCGCAGCCGCGCAGCCCACTCCTCGCGAAGCGACTCCGCCTGGTGAGCGCGCGCCGCGTGCGCGCTGGAAAGCCGGCGGGCGTCCAGCAGGTGTGCCGCGCCCACGATTACGACGTAGTTCGTGAGTCCCTCGTGAAACGTGGATGCCAGCCACCGCGAGAGAGGAATCGGTTCCAGGGCTCCCACCGCCACGTCGAGCAGGTAGATGATGCTGAGCGCGCCCACGCTGATCGAGGCACCGGCCGCTGCGTGAATCGCCAGGTTTCGGCCGGTGCGGCCGGTTCCCAGTGGAAACCGGCGCGCCAGGTACACCACCGCCGGGGTCAGGACGGCGGCGGTGTAGGGCCCCAGGAGCCGCCGGAACACCATGGGCCCGCTCAGCCCCGTCGCGAGCGCCTGTTGCACCAGGTAAAGCACGCCCACGGTACTCCATCCGCCCAGCACCAGTACGAACGGGCGCCACCCGGCGAAGGAAATGGAGGCGCGCTGGCCCTCGGTCGATGCTTGCATGAGAGGTGCAGGGAGGTCCAGGTGGAGCCCGGGACGGGCGGGATGAACGAGGCGGCACGGGCGCTGGCTGGGCCTTCACGATCGCGAGCGGACGGAGCACCCGGAGCGAGCTGACGAGCCCCGGCGCTGCGCGCGGAACGTAAGTGCCCGGTGCGCTCCGGCGACACCGCGTTTCGCCCGGGTTGAGCCCTGCGCAGCGGATGTGGGAGGTCACACGCGTAAGCGGGCAGGCACGTGTCCGCTGCCTGCCCGCCCCCTTCGTACCACCGGGTTCCGGCCCTTGGTTCCAGTTCTTCGTTGCCGAGGCGCTACTCGACGGTAACGCTCTTCGCCAGGTTCCGCGGCTGGTCTACGTTCGTCCCGCGCAGCACGGCGATGTGGTACGCCAGCAGCTGCAGCGGCACGCTGGCCAGGATGGGCGTCAGCGCGTCGTGCGTGCGGGGGATGCGGATCACGTGGTCGACGACCTCCTCCAGCTCGGTGTCGTCCTGGCTGACGACGGCGATGATGCAGCCGCCGCGCGCCTTTACCTCGTCGATGTTGCTGCGCACCTTGTCGTACACCGCGTCCTTGGGCGCGATGACCACCACGGGCATGTTCTCGTCGATCAGGGCGATGGGCCCGTGCTTCATCTCGGCCGCGGGATAGCCCTCGGCGTGGATGTAGCTGATCTCCTTGAGCTTCAGCGCGCCTTCCAGCGCCGCCGGGAAGTTGTAGCCGCGCCCCAGGTACAGGAAGTTGCGGCTGTCCTTGTACTGCTCGGCCAGCTTCCGGATCTCATCCTCGGTCTTCAGGATTTCCGCCACCTGCTCCGGCAGCTGCCGCAGCGCGCGGACGATCTCGCGCGCCCGCGACTGGCTGAGCGTTCCCCGCAGCCGGCCCAGGTGAATGGTGATCATGGCCAGCACCACCACCTGGCTGGTGAACGCCTTGGTCGAGGCCACGCCGATCTCCGGCCCCGCGTGCAGGTACACGCCCGCGTCGGTTTCGCGCGCGATCGTGGAGCCCACCGCGTTGACGATGCCCAGCGTGGTGGCGCCCTGCTGCTTGGCCTCGCGCATGGCCCACAGCGTGTCGGCCGTTTCGCCGGACTGCGAGATGGGGATGGCGATGGTGCCCGGCTCCACCACGGCGCGGCGGTAGCGGAACTCCGACGCGTACTCCACCTCGGTGGGAATGCGGGCGATGTCTTCCAGCAGGTACTCGCCGATCACCCCGCTGTGCCAGCTGGTGCCGCAGCCCAGGATCACCACGCGCGTCGCCGCGCGAAGCTCGTCGTCCATCCCCGTCAGCCCGCCCAGCTTCACCGCGCCCTCTTCCTCCAGCAGGCGCCCGCGCATGGTTTCGCGCAGGGTGGTGGGCTGCTCCGTGATCTCCTTGAGCATGAAGTGCGCGTAGCCGCCGCGCTCCACCTCGCTGAGGTCCCAGTCCACGCGGTTCACGGGGCGGTCCACCGGGCCCTGCTTGGGGCGATGGACCACGTAGCCGGACTTGGTGATGGTGGCCATGTCGCCGTCGTCCAGGTAGATGACGTCGCGCGTGTGGGCGATCACCGCCGCCGCGTCGCTGGCCACGAACGTCTCGCCGTTCTCGCCCACGCCGATCAGCAGGGGGCTTCCCAGCCGGGCCGCGACGATCTTGCCGGGGTCGCGCGTCGACACCACGGCGATGCCGTAGGTGCCCTCCACCTGGGTGAGCGCGATTTCCACGGCGCGCTCCAGCGACTCGCCCGCGCGGCCGGTGCCGGAGTTGTAGATCTCCTCGATCAGGTGCACCAGCACCTCGGTGTCGGTCTCGGAGCTGAAGACGTGCCCGCGCTCCTGCAGCAGCTTCCGCAGCGTCCCGGCGTTCTCGATGATGCCGTTGTGCACCACCGCGAAGTCGCCCTTTTCCGACAGGTGCGGGTGGGCGTTCTTCGTGGTGGGCGGGCCGTGCGTGGCCCAGCGCGTGTGGCCGATGCCGTACCAGCCCACGGCGGGCTCCTTCACCAGCAGCTTCTCCAGCTCGGCGATCTTGCCGGCCTCCTTGCGCACTTCCAGGTGGCCGTTGTTCGACACCACGATCCCCGCCGAGTCGTAGCCGCGGTACTCCAGCCGCTTCAGCCCCTGGATGAGCATGGGGGTAACCTGCTGCTCACCGATGTATCCGACGATTCCGCACATGGCTCTTCGATCGCGTGTGTGATTTCGGGATCGGGATCCGCCGGCCTGACGATCATTCGCCACCGCCCGACGCTACCGCCCCGGCCTTCGTTACCGTTGTTACCGTCGTGACCCGCCGTTCAGGGAAGCGCCGCCCGCAGCGTTTCCACCAGCGCCGAGGCATCTGCCCGCGTGGGCGCCTCGCAGATGATGCGCACGATGGGCTCCGTCCCCGAGGGGCGCAGGTGGGCCCAGCGCTTTTCCGCCGCCCACGAAAGCCGCAGCCCGTCCTGCCGGTCGGCGTGCGCCTCGGGAAAGCGGGCCGCCAGCGCGTCGTAGACGGCGTCCAGAGGCTGCGAGGGGCGCGGCACCTTTTCCTTGACGATCTCGTACCGCCCGATCTCCGCCGCCAGCTCGTGAAGGGGCTTGCCCGTTTCGGCCAGCAGCTGAAGCACCAGCGCAGCGGCCACGGGCGCGTCGCGCGTCAGGTGCACGTCGGGAAGGATCACCCCGCCGTTGCCCTCGCCGCCGATGGTGGCGTTCTCCGCTTGCATCCGCCGCGCCACGTTGATCTCGCCCACCGCCGCGCGGACGAGAGGCACCCCCGCGCGCTCGGCCACGTCGTCCATCACCCGGCTGGTGGACAGGTTGGTCACCAGCGGTCCCGGGCGATGGCGCAGCACCAGCATGGAGGCCAGCGCCAGCGTGTAGTCCTCGCCGATGGCCCTTCCCTCCCCCGACACCAGCGACAGCCGGTCGACGTCGGGGTCCGTCGCCAGCCCCAGGTCGGCGCCGCTGGACCGTACCAGCGCCTCCAGCTCGCCCAGGTTCTCGGCCACGGGCTCCGGCTCGCGCGGAAAGAGGCCGTCCGTTTCCATGTGGATGGCGCTCACCCGGCACCCCAGCGCCTCCAGCAGCTGCGGAAAGATCCGGCCGCCCGCGCCGCGCACGCAGTCCAGCGCCACGTGGAACTTCTTCGCCCGGATGAGGTCCACGTCCACGAACGGGATGGCCAGGATGCGCTGCAGGTGGCGCTCTACGGCGCCCTCGTCCTGGCTGAAGCCGCCCAGGTCGCTCCAGATGGCCCGGGGGATGTCGCCCTCCAGGAAGGCGCGCATCTCGGCGCCCTCGTCGGCGTCCAGGAACATCCCCGAGGGGCCGATGAACTTCAGCGCGTTCCACTCGATGGGGTTGTGGCTGGCCGTCACCGCCAGCCCGCCGGCCGCCTTCAGGTCCTCCACCGCCAGCTGCACCGTGGGGGTGGGCGCGATGCCCACGTCCACCACGTCGCACCCCACGGACTGCAGCCCCGCCGTGGCCGCCCGCGCGAACATGGGGCCCGACACGCGCGAGTCGCGGCCCAGCACCACCGTCTTGCCGGGGCCGCGCTTGATGGCGTAGGCGCCGAACGCCGCCGCGAAGCGGGCGATCACTTCGGGCGTCAATCCCTCGGCCACGCGCCCCCGCACGCCGGAGACGCTCACCATCAGGTTGGAGGTATCGATCACGGGCAGCCCGGGTTTGCGGTACGTCGGATCGCCGGGGGACCCCGGCGGGGGCGCCAATGTCACGCCCGCGAAACAAGCCGTCAAGCAGCCTGGCGGCGGCGCCTGGAACGGGCCTTCGAGCCCGGCGGGCCCGCCGCCCCGGCCAGCGCTCCCGGCTCGGCCCGCGGCCGAGGGCCGGTGGTGATCACCGCCACCGCCGCCACGATCACCGCCGCGGCGATCAGCACCCGCGCCGTCACCGCCTCGCCCGCCATCGCCCATCCCAGGAACACGGCCACCACCGGGTTCACGTAGGCGTAGGTCGACACGCGCGCCGGCGTGCTGACGCCCAGCAGCCAGATGTACGCGGTGAAGCCCACCAGCGAGCCGAACACCACCAGGTAGGCGAGGGCCGCCAGCGACCGTCCGGTGAACGCCGCGGGATCCAGCCCCGCCAGCTCGCCCCGCGCGGCGCCCGCCACCAGCAGCAGCACGCCCCCGCACAGCATTTCCATCCCCGTCGCGACGAACGCGTTGGCCGGGAGCGTCGCCCGGCGGGCGTAGATGGAGCCGATGGACCAGGCCAGCGAGCCGCACAGCACCAGCGCCGCCCCGCCGAAATCCACGGCGCCGGCGCCGGCCAGCTGCGACGGGCCCACCAGGATCACCATCCCCGCGAAGCCCACGGCCAGCCCCACCGCCACCCGCCCCGTGGGCCGCGTGCCGCCGGGGCGAAGCCACTCCAGCAGCACCATCCACAGCGGCACCATCGCCACCAGCAGCGCCGCCACCCCTGAGGGCACCGTGCGCTCCGCCAGCGTCACCCCGCCGTTGCCGCCCACCAGCAGCAGGGCACCGATCAGGGCGGCGCTCTTCCAGTGCCGCCGCGTGGGCGCGGGCTCCCCGCGCAAACGCATGAACGCGTACAGCACCGCGCCCGCAAGCAGGAATCGGACCCCCGCCATCAGGAGCGGGGGAAGCGTCTCGATGGCGAAGCGGATGGCCAGGTAGGTGCTGCCCCACAGCAGGTACACGGCGGCGAACGCCGCGATCACCCGCCCCATCGCGGGAGCCCGGGACTCGCTCATGCGGACCCTCCCGCGCGAGGCGGATGGATGGCCGTGGTCTCCTTCACCGTGTCCATCACGATGGTGGAGCGGGTGGAGCGGATGGTGTCGATGGCGCCGAACCGCTCGCGCAGCAGCTCGCCCAGCTCGCGCGTTCCCGCCACGCGAAGCTTGGTGAGAAAGCAGTCCTCGCCCGCCACGTGGTGCACCTCCAGCACCTCGGGGATCTGCGCCAGCCGCTCGGCGGTGGTGATGGCGCCGGCGCGTTCGTCGGCCCGCACGAACACGTACGCCGTCAGCTTCAGCCCCAGGGCCTCGGGGTTGATGCGGGCCGTGTAGCCCTCGATCACCCCGCGCTCCTCCAGCTTGCGGATGCGCTCCAGGATGGCCGAAGGCGCCATCCCCACCTGCCGCGCGATCTCGGCGTTGGAGATGCGGGCGTTGTCCTGGAGAATGGCCAGGATCTGCCGGTCGATGTCGTCTATCATTCTTGCGTTCTCCTTCTGCACTGACGATACTTCCGCCAGAATGCTCCGTCAACGGCCGGTCGTTCAGCAGAGTGCGTGCCGCGCCGAACGATCAGCTCCGTGGCCGCGGAGAGGTGACGGGCGGTTGCCGCCGGCTTCGGGCGCGGGCTATGTTGGCGCCGCCGGGGCGTCTGAAAAACATGAAATCACGAGACCGATGAAAGACGAGATGAACATGGCGGGGCTGGGGCTGGGCACCATCGCCATCCACGCCGGCCAGCGGCCCGACCCCACCACCGGCGCCATCATGATGCCGGTGTACCAGACGTCCACGTACGTGCAGCCCGAGCTGGGGCGCCACCTGGGCTACGAGTACGCGCGCACCCACAACCCCACGCGCGAGGCGTACGAGCGCAACGTGGCCGCGCTGGAAAGCGGAACGCACGGCATCGCCTTTTCGTCCGGCCTGGCCGCCACCGACACGATGGTGAAGCTGCTGAGCGCGGGCGACCACGTGATCTGCGGCGAGGGGGTGTACGGCGGCACCTATCGGCTGTTCAACCAGGTGATCTCGCGGCTGGGCATCGAGTTCAGCTTCGTCGACAGCAGCGACCCGGCGGCGGTGCGCGCGGCGGTGAAGCCCAACACGCGGCTGATCCACCTGGAAACGCCCACCAACCCCATGATGCGGCTGAGCGACATCGCCGAGGCGGCGGAGATCGCGAAGGCGGCGGGGGCGCTGCTGAGCGTCGACAACACCTTTGCGTCGCCGTACAACCAGCGCCCGCTGGAGCTGGGGGCCGACATCGTGCTGCACTCGGTGACCAAGTACGTCAACGGGCACAGCGACATGGTGGGCGGCATCATCGTGGTGCGCGGCGACGAGCTGCACGAGCGCCTGCGCTTCCTGCAGAACGCGGCGGGCGCGGTGCCCGGGCCGTGGGACTGCTGGCTGGCGCTGCGCGGCACCAAGACGCTTCACCTGCGCATGGCCGCGCACAACGCGAACGGGCAGCAGGTCGCGGAGTGGCTGGATGCGCATGCCAAGGTGGAGCAGGTGTACTACCCCGGCCTTCCCGCGCACCCGCAGTATGAGCTCGCCCGCCGGCAGATGCGCGGGTTCACGGGAATGATCAGCATCGAGATGGGCTCGCTGGAGCGCGCGGCCGCGTTCGTGAACCGCGTGCGCATCTTTGCGCTGGCCGAGTCGCTGGGCGGGGTGGAAAGCCTGATCGGCCATCCGGCGATGATGACGCACGCCTCCATCCCCCGCGAGCGCCGCTACGCCATGGGCCTCACCGACGGCCTGGTGCGGCTTTCCTGCGGCGTGGAAGACGTGCAGGACCTGATCGCCGACCTGGAGCAGGCGCTCGCCGCGGTGTGAGGGAGGGCTGCGGCCACTTCGTGGAAGTGCCCCGGCTGGGGGATAGCCCAGGCCTGCACGGGCGAATGAATTCGCTGCAACAACCACACGAAGTCCGCCTTCGCGGACTACCCTGTTGCGGATGCACTCTGCGCATGGGTGGCGCGCCCCCGCATGGGTGTCATCCCGACGGAGCGGCCACGGTGAGCCCTACCTGACACCGCAGACCGCGACGACCGAGGGATCTTGAGGACCCTGGCGCGCCTGGGCCTCTGGATGACAGGCTGTGGGGTGCACCCAGTCGGGGTGGTGCACCATACTGGCTCCTTTCCCCCGCGCAGTTTGCGGGGGAAGGGTTGGGGATGGGGGGCGGCCGAGGCATGCGCCGGCCCACGTCGAAACGCCACCACAACTGAAGTGTACCCCCTCTCCCACGCTGTTTGTGGGAGAGGGTGGACGAGCATAAGCGAGGACGGGTGAGGGCCCCACGGCAACCGAGGTCTCGGCTTCGGTAACCGCTGCCGCGCCCGGGCTTGTACGTATCCGCAGCCGGATCCTTCGGCCCGCACAGAGGCGTGTGCGGGCCGGTTCAGCGCGCCTGGGCCTCATGACAGGCTGTTGGGTGCACCCGAGGCGGGGTGGTGCACCATACTGACTCCCTTCCCCTGCGGGGTTTGCGGGGGAAGGGCTGGGGATGGGGGGCGGCCGAGGCATGCGCCGGCTCATCTCGTCAGCGCTAACCGGACCTTAATCGCCACAGCCAGGCCTGCACATTGTCGGACAAGACGCCTGGATTGTATCGTCTCCAGCACGGCTTGGCGCCTAGCGGTGCGGCCGCATTTCCGAGCGTGAATCCACAGGAGAGATCAATGAAGAACGTGCTGATGCTTGCCCTTGCCGCGGCGGTGATCGCCACACCCGCCGCCGCGCAGGCCCCCGCCCACGCGCACGCGGGGCACGCGGCGCACAGTGCCCATCCCGCTCCCGAGCGCGCCGTGTCGGCCGAGGAGGCGGAGGTCCGCGCCGCGCTGCAGCACTACCTGAATGGCCACGCGACGGGGCTGGGCTCGGAGTTCGCGGCGGTGATGCACCCCGAGATGAAGATGATGTTCATCCGCGACGGACAGCTGACCCAGCGCACGAGCGCCGAGTACATCGCGGGCACCAGCGGCCGTCCCGCGGCGGACGAGTCGCAGCGCCGCCGGTGGATCGAAAGCGTGGACGTTACGGGGAACGCCGCAGTCGCCAAGATCGTCCTGGACTATCCCACGACGCGCCTGACGGACTACTTCACCCTGCTGAAGATCGACGGCGAGTGGAAGATCATGAACAAGATCTTCCACGCCGAGCCGAAGACGGGGAACTAGCGCGCTTCAGGGCCGGGCGTGGCGAACCAAGCGGCCAGCGGTCACGACAGCGGCACGGTGCGAAGCATCGAATTTTCGATTCGGTGATGGACAGGGAGCACGGAAAAGGGCACCCCGCAAGAGGTGCCCTTCTGCCGTAGCCGGCGTTGTGAAACGACATGGGTCGGCTGGGACTCGAACCCAGGACCAATCGGTTAAAAGCCGAGTGCTCTACCAACTGAGCTACCGACCCGCGCCCCAAAGATAGGGCACTCGGGCCGCGCGCTCAACCCACGGGGTCACAACACCGCGATCATCCCCGGCGTGTCGACGTACGACTCCATGCGGATCACCTTGCCGCGGCGAAACTCGTACACGTGCGTGGCGCCCAGGTCGAACGCCGTGCCGGTGCGCCGGGCGATCCCCCGCGTGCGCCCGCTGACGATCACCCGTTCCCCCGCGGGCAGCACCTCCTGCACCTCGAACCGCGAATCCACGTGTTCCATGAGCGTGTCGAAGAACCCGCGCGCCTCGTCCACCCCGCGAAACGTTCCGCCCCAGGGAAGGTGCGTGCTCTGGCGGATGACGACATCCGGCGAAAAGCACGAGAACACGTCCAGCAGGTCGCGGCGCGCGTAGGCGTCGTACATCGCGCGGATCATGGCGGCGTCCGCGCAGGAGTCGCACGCGGCGGGGAGCGGCCGCGGCGTGGCCGCGATGGTGGGGGGCAGCACGTCCGTCGCAACCATGGCCGGCGATCTCCTGTACGGGTTCTGTCGGATGTCGTGTGAGCGTGTGGTGAATCTGCTCTCCGACATCCTGTCCGGCATGGGTAGAACGCACCAGGAGGCATAAAGAGGTCTGCCCGGGGAAGGGCCGATCCCGAGCGCCCGCGATTTCTGTCGATCCGGAACCGAGGCGATTCAGCCCGGCTGGCGTCGCGCCAACCGGCGGATGCGGCGCGCGAAGCGGAAGAGCGCGAACAGCAGCACCGCCACCAGCAACAGCGCAAGCAGCGGCGCCAGGAACGCGAGCACGATGGCACCCACCGCCGCGACGTCCTCCAGCATGCTCAGCACGGGGTTCCCCAGCCCGCCCGTGGTCGCGGTGCTTCCCACGCGCGCCGTGGCCTTGGCGCCGTGCACCCCCAGCGCGAGGGGCGCGCCCAGCACGATGCCGATGCCCACCGCGAACTCCGGCGACACCTGGTACAGGAACGGCGTCGCGGCGAGCGCGGCCAGCACGGGCTTGCTCACCACCTGCACCGAGTCCAGCACGTGGTCCACCAGCGGCACCTTGTCGCCCAGAATCTCCAGCAGCGTCGCCACGCCGAAGATCACCATCGTCTGCGGCTGGTCCAGCCACTCCATCGCGGGCGGCAGCGGCATCTCCGACATCCAGGCCGCCACGCTGGCGCTGAAGATGGGAAGAAAGGCGCGCAGCCCGGCGCAGGCGGCCAGCACCAGGCCCAGTGCGGCGGCGGAAAGTGCTTCCATGTAAGATCGACGGCAGGGGTTCGGGCGCGGCGGGCGGCTTCCTGATTCTCACGCGCGCAGCACCGAAGCACAATGGCGAGCACGGCGGAGGAGCGGACCTGGGCCTTGTACAAGGAGCAACTCGGAGGGCCCCGCCGGCGCGCCGGACAAGCTCATGGTCGACGTGGCGTCTTGATCGAGTACCCTGCCCGCGCGAGGCGGGTGGCATTGTCCTCACGTTCTGGCGGTGCCAGGGAGGAAGTTTCAGCAACGTACGGCTGGTTCTCGGGAGGTACGCCCAGCCGCTGCAGGAATACGGAAGCCGCCTCGTCTATTTTCTCCGGAATTTCCAGGTACAGCCCCGTTTCCTGGCGCAGGGGCCGCTTCGGATCCCCCCGGAACGAGAGCCAGTTGAAGCTGGTGATCACCATGAACTTTCGATCGGAGAGCAGCACCTTTTCGTGGGTGTCGCCAAGCCTGGTCACATGAAGCTTCCCCGGATGGCGCTCCTTTGCCATCCGCTCCAGCTCGCGACGCATTGACTCGTTCAGCTCTGCCTTTACCGGGTTTTTCGCATCGTCCGGGTACCCCCAGCCGATGTAGATGTGAACCGGCCGTTCAAGCGCCTTGCGGATCGGCTTCAGCAGGTCCGACATAGCCAAGTCCCGCAGCCATGGGGCGATTACGATCACCCGACTTCGGGATTCCTCGATCGCCTTCACGAGCAACGGCCGGTGCTCGTGCACCTCGATGCGGCGAACGGAGGCAAGCCTGGCGGAAACTTCCTCGTACTGCCGCCTGAGTTCGGAGAGTTCGGCACGCACCGCCTCCAGCTGCATGCGCGTGGTTGCGGGCTGGATTTCGGCCCGATCAGCGCCCGCTTCGGCAATGATCACGGCGGTTTCGGCGATACGGTTCTGGATTTCCGCCGCGGAGTCGTGGAGCCCATCCACCTCCGTCAGGATCGCTTCCGCGAACGCACGACTGGGTTCGGCTTCGAGAGGGGCCGGCGCGGGAGCCTCCGTAAACGGAAGGATCTCCGGCATGCGGGGGAACAGCGCGTTCAGGACGGCTTCGTGCTCCGTCATCCGCCTGCCGCCCTGCAGCACGCGGAAGATCACATGCGATGCGTCGTTCGAATCGAAGGCAGCTACGTCACACGGCAGGTACGCCCGGAACGCCTGAAGCACCTCGACGACATCGTGGAGGTCCGCGTCGGGAACGGCCTTGGCGTTGTGCTTCCGCGACTCCTTGAGTGCCTCGCCCAGGGCGCCGCGGTCGATGTCCGCCACCCCGGGCGAGGAAAGCTTCGCCGGAACGACGTGCAGCCCCCGACCGGCCGCGTCGCCAGGATTCAAATAGTCCAGGCGGCTGGGCGGCACCCAGTCCCCGGTGAGCGCGTCGTACAGTGCGCGAACCCGCAGCGACTCCGGTCGCAGCACGCTCGCGCGGTCATGCCCTTCTCGTCCCTTTTCAGTCAGGGAGAACCGGTGCGATTCTCCTGCCGAGCGCGGCTGGATGAACTCGCCATTGTGGAGATCGGCGAGGGTGTCGGTGACCATGCCGTGCTCCAGGCCCAGCACGAGCACCATCAAGTCTACTTCGTCCACTCCGGTAGCAACCGCCGAAAGCACCACCATTTCCAGGGGCGTGAGCGGGTGGCGCACCATCATCCGTACTTCCAAGATACACTCGTAGAACGGGAGCGCTGCCTCATAGGGGGGAAGTGCCCCGTAGCCGCTCAGCCCTTCGGCTAACGCCCGGACCTGCTGCGGATCAAGCATCGTCCACCTGCACCATCGGACGGCGAACGGGGTCCTTGCGAAAAAATTCGGTCACGGAGCGGAACGGGTTGTAGCCGAAGCGGTGGTGGGCTTCGCGAAGGGATTCGTTGTTTCCGACGATGGTCAGCGCCTCCCGCGCGCGGGAAAGCGCCACATTCAGGCGGCGCTCGTCCGCCAGGAACCCCAGCTCGCGCCCGGGATTGGAGCGAACCGCGGAGTAGAACACCACGTCGAACTCCTTGCCTTGCGACGAGTCGACCGTCATCACCTGAACGTCCATTCCCGTCCAGCTATCGCCTCCCTCCGCGGCAATGGCGCTGCGCAGACGTTCCGCCTGGGCGGCGTACGCGGTCAGGATCCCGACTGTGAGCCGGGAATCACAGCCACGCGTCTTGTCGTCCAGCGCCTTGAGTTCGCGCACAATGACACGTACTTCAAGGGGGTTCATCCGGGACGGGCTCGCCTGCCGTTCGGCGTTGTCGCGCGCCTGCGAGGTGTCGAGCCAGCGAACCGCACTGCCGAGGAGGGCGGCGCCTCGCGCACGATCCGCCTCGGAGACGCCGTGCTGGAGCCCGTCGGGATAGAAGCTCGAGGAGATGAGCTCGCCGATCTCGGGATGCATCCTGTACTGGCGCACCAGGCGCACGCTCGCCTCGGGGTGCACAGCTTCGAACAGCTCCTGGAACAGGCTCGTCCTCAGCAGGTCGTCTCCCCCGCCGACACGCTCGGCGACCAGCGCCGCGACCTCGTCGTCCAGCACCGGGGGAAGCTGCCGGTGGTCCCCCACCAGGACGAAGCGTTGTCCGCGGACCAGGGGAACCAGGAGTTCGGGAGCGCTCGCTCGCCCCGCCTCGTCCACGATGACCCAGTCGTACGGGAGGTCGGCGGCCGTGTGGTTCCGCATGAACCCGACGCAGGTGCCCGCGACGACTTGGGCGCGGCGCAACAGGTGGCGCTCCAAATCCAGCGCGCCGCGAGCACGGTCCATCCACGTCAACTGCAGCGTTGCGCAGGCATCCAGGTGGGCCGGCCCGGAAGCCAGGAGCCGTTGCGCGGTTCGAAGCCGCGCCACCAGTTCGCGCCGTGACGCACCTCCAGCGCCGACCAGGGCCGTGGCCCGGCGCTCGGCGTCGAGGACTGCGTCACGATTTCCGTCGGGTTGCTCCAACTCTCCGACGAGCACCTCCAGCCCGGCTGTCCCCAGTTCGCGCAGCCGACCGAGCCGTTCGTGCGCCCGCTCGGCACAGGAGAACACGTCGGCGGAGAGTGCGTCCAGCCGGACCTGCAACTCCAGCGGACGAGACGTGCTCGCGATGGCGCCGGTTCGTCCCAGCCGCACCATGCTGACGTCGGGCAGCAGGTCCTGCAGCCGTTCGAGCACGTTGTCTACGGCGACGTTGGACTGCGACACCAGCAGGATCTGCGCGCCGGGGCTCGCCTTGCAGATTTGGCCGATCAGTTCCGAGATCACCGTGGTCTTTCCAGTGCCGGGCGGCCCCTGGATCAGGCAAAGGCTGTCGGTCCCGAGTGCCACCTCCACCGCCCGGCGGTTGCTCTCGTCCAGGCCGGGCCGGAGCGGGTCGATGGAGCGGCGCCGGGGCGGAATCACCCGGCCGGGGTCGGCGAGCAGGTCGGCCAGGCCGCGGCGCCGTGCGTTGTCTATGCGCAGCGTGCGCAACGCGTCCTCCTGTCGGCGAAGCGTCCACTGCTCGCCGGAAAGATCCAGCAGGAGCCGCCCGCCCGCGGGGAAGTCGCGCTGTTTGGCCACGTTGTCGTGGGGCCTTACCTGCAGGTCGCGGCCCCGCACGTCCACCACCACGCCCACCTTCACGCTCTTGCCGCCGGCGGCTACGTAGCAGACTGCCGGCTCCCGCTCTTCCAGCAGCGCCGCGGCGGGCAGCTGCCGAAGCCGGAATCGGAAGCGGTCGCTTCCGGCCCGGTACTCGCTTTCGGCCACCTCGCCCAGGAGCTCGGCACGGGTTTGCTGCTCACGGGCGATCTCCAGGTAGGCCTCCCAGCGCGCCAGGTGTGCCCGCCGGGTGCGCGACGCATCTTCACCCGCGCCGTGCTCCTGGACCGCCTGCGCGTGCAGGTCGGCCAAGAGTGCCACGCAGCGGTTGCGTGGCGGCCGGTCGGTGGGCGCGACCACCACCGCTCGCGCGGTGATCGGCACCGCCCCGGCCCGCGCGACGTCCCGCCGCTCCGGAGGGATGAGAACCAGTCCGGTAACCGTCAACGCCTGGGTTTCCGACGCGTCGTCTCCCGGCACGGCGAAGTAGCGGAATCGCCTGCCGATCAGCACGTACTGCTGGCGTCCCCGCTTATCCGGCCGCATCTCGGGCTCGACGTGGAGCAGGCCGTCCAGGTCGGCACCGAGGGCATGCAGTGCCTCAGCGATGGGCATTCCTGGCAGCGCCTCGCGGATAAACTGGTCGAGGGCGCGCGGAACTGGCTGGAGGTACACGGTTTCCGTGTGCTGCGACAGCTCCACGAGCGCACGAAGCTCTCCGACCACTTCCGCGGCGGTCGGACGCTTCGGCTCCGCCGGGAGCAGCATCTTGTCGACGATCCCGCGCAGGTCGCCGCCGAAGGCGGAGGCGCGCACCCTTCGGCGAACCTCTTCGTGATCCTCCGTGAGTTCGCCGAGCATCAGTTCCGCGGCGATCAGCCCCAGGGCATAGACGTCGCTCCGCTCCGTGGCGCCTTTGCCGGCACGCTGTTCGGGAGCGGCATATTCCCAGGTGAAGTGCTGCCGGACCGTGGAGAGTGAAAACGCCCGCCCCAGCAGCTTGGCTACGTTGAAGTCGGCGACGAGCGGCCGAGCCGCCCCATCAAAAAGGATGTTCGCCGGCTTGAGATCGCGATGCAGGATGTTCTCGCGGTGCGCGTGAAGCACGGCGGAGGTGCACTGCAGGAGCAGCTCGACAAGGGCCAACTCGTCGCGGTAGCGCGCCCGGACGGCCGGGTCGGCCAGCGAGCCCCCGTCCGCCCATTCCAGCACCAGCCACGGACCCGCGTCCGGGTCGGCACCGGAGTCGCGGAGCTCGATCACATGCTCATGCCGCAGCCGCTGCAGGCTTGCCGTTTCGCGCGTGAACGCCTCGCGAAGCACCTCGCTCAACTCGCGGGTACCGGCCACCTTCACCGCCACCGGGCGGCTGTCATCGTCCAGATCGACCGCCTGCCACACCTCGGCGAGCCCCGCGCCGACCTTGCGGACGAGCATGTAGCGATCACGCAGACGAAATCCCGGCTTCATTTCCGTCATAGCAGGTCAGGCAAAGGCGTCGATCGATCAATCGACAGTGCGGGCTGGTCGTTTGGGGTGCTCCCCGAAGCGGGCGGCTCCCTGATTCTCACGCGCGCCGCGCCGAAGCACAATGGCGAGCACGGGCCAGGGGGATTGCTTTCGGTGTTCATTCGGTGTACATTGTGTGCGAAAGAAGCTCCCCCCACACCAGCCGGACGGTCCCGAGATGCAGCTGGTTCAGCTCCGCGGGCGCGGCACCGCGCACAATCCCAGGAACCGGTTCGAATCGGCTGAGTTCGTTCCCGACGACGAGGCGTTCGATCCGGACGAGCCCGGCCCGCGCACGCAATTGATGCGAGACCACACGCGCGGCATCATCACGCGCAACGACAGCCCCGACATCCCGTTCGACGCCAGCCTGAACCCGTACCGCGGCTGCGAGCACGGCTGCGTGTACTGCTTCGCCCGCCCCACGCACGAGTACCTGGGCTTCTCGTCGGGGCTGGACTTCGAGACGAAGATCCTGGTGAAGCACGACGCGCCCGAGCTGCTGCGCAAGGAGCTGCAGTCGCCCCGGTGGAAGCCGCAGCCCATCGCCATCAGCGGCGTCACCGACCCATACCAGCCGGCGGAGCGCAAGCTGGGCATCACCCGCCAATGCCTGGAAGTGCTCGCCGAGTTCCGCAACCCGGTGGGCATCGTCACCAAGAACCACCTGGTCACGCGCGACGCCGACCTGCTGGGCGAGCTTGCCTCGTACGGCGCCGCCGCGGTCAACATCTCGGTAACCACGCTGGACGAAAAGCTGCAGCGGGTGATGGAGCCGCGCGCCAGCACCCCCGCGCGCCGGCTGGAGGCCATCCGCGTGCTCTCCGCCGCCGGCATCCCCGTGCGCGTGCTGATTGCGCCCGTCGTCCCCGGGCTCACGGACCACGAGATGCCGGCCATCGCCGCCGCCGCCGCCGAGGCGGGCGCCACCGCGGCCGGCTACATCCCGCTGCGCCTGCCGTTCGCGCTCAAGGAGTTGTTCGAAACCTGGCTTGCCACGCACTTCCCGGATCGCAAGGACAAGGTGCTCAACCGTATCCGCGCCATCCGCGGGGGCAAGCTGTACGATCCGCAGTGGGGCACCCGCATGCGAGGCGAGGGGATCTTCGCGGTGCAGATGGGGGCGCTGTTCGCCACCGCCTGCCGCAAGTCGGGCCTCACCGAAGAGCTGCCTCCCCTGTCCACGGCCGCCTTCCACCGGCCGCATCCGGCTGGGCAGATGGGACTGTTCGACTGACGCGTACCCGCCTCGCCCGGACCGGCCCGCTTCCGAGCGGCGTACGGAATCCGGACATGGGGAATTTGGTAGCCACGGCGCGGCGTTTCGGCGGATCGCGGGCGACGCCGTACGGAATCCGGACACAGACTGGTGTGCCCTCCGCCCGTCGACAATCTCCCAACCTGCTCTGCAACAACGACTTACGTCATAGGCGCTTCACGGCATCCGGCTCGCACAGGGAGAGGTCACACCGCCCCGCCTCCCCTGCCTGGATACCCATCATGTACGCCGCCGCCCTGAAGTCCGCGCCTCCGTCGCATGCGCAGGTGACTGTGTCCCCGCCGCGCCTGACGCTGGTGCGCGATCAGCCCGCCGTCGCCGCGCCGCCTCCGCCGGGGGGACGGCACCTGGCGCACGTGGCCACCCTGCTCCGCGTCCTCGCACAGCACCGCGAGCAGGGCGCCGCCGCGCAGCCCGGGTCCCCCTCGCTCTTCCTGGTGCGCGAGGAGGAGGACGCGTTCTGGGAGCTGGTGGGGCTGCGGGTCCGGGGGCTGCCCCACCTGCTGGTCTCCGCGGTGCGCTTCGCCCGGCAGGCCGCCGCGGGGCAGCCGCACGCGCGCCGGTCACTGTGCCACTACCTGTGCGCGCCCCCCAAGGACCTGGGACTCTCGCGGATCGCGCGGCCGTCGCACCTGGTGGAGCTGCTGATGCCGTCGGCCGACGAAACCATCCCCGAGTTCCAGGCGCGGATGCGGGCGGGTGAGACGCCCCGGTCGATGTTCCTGGACGTAGACTCGGTGGACTACGCGTTCGACTTCCGCACGGCGAACCCCTCGGTAGACCGCGGGCGCCTTCCGGGCAACCACGCCCCCGAGTCGCACCTGTTCCGCACCTCCGAAGGGCACGTGCTGTCGGGGATGTCGCACGGGCTGCACGCCAAGCTGCACGGTGACCAATCCTTCGTTGTGCTGCGCGATGCCGTGCAGCACGGCCCCGGCGGCGACCGCGTGCTCCCCACGCTGGTGCTTCACCGCCGCCTGGTGAGCGCCGACGCGCGGCTGGACGCCGAGGGGCCGGCGCCGTGGCTGCAATCCGTTCCCCCGTTCGTGCGGAGCATGGCGCACCCCCGCTTTCTGCTGGCGCCCGACGCCCGCCCCTGACGGCGACGCACGAGACGACGAGACCCCGGACGGCCGCGCCGCCCGGGGTCTCGCCTCCTCCGCACTCCCGCACTCCCGCACTCCCGCACTCCCGCACTCCCGCACTCTCACGGAGGCGCCTGGTTCACGATCACCAGCTTCTGCCAGATCTTGGCGCACAACCCGGTGGTGAGCGTTTCCACCTCGTCCACCGCCGCCAGCACCACGGGGTCGTCCAGCGTCTGCGCGTACAGCGCCGCCAGCTTGCTGTTCAGCGCCAGCATCTCGCTGCAATAGTCCAGGTACCGGGCCAGCTCGAACCGCGTCAGCGTGCGGGTGGGCGACGATGGAGTGTCCTGGGCGGGGCTGCCGTGCAGGTGGCGGTCTGGGTCCTTGGTCAGCTGGTGCATGTCGACGATGTGCGCCAGTGCGCGAAGCTCCCGCAACGCCTGCAGCGCGCGCCGCCGCTTGATCCGTCCCTCCACCGTCACCAGGAACAGGACGGCCGCGCCCAGCAGGATCAACTCGTTGATGACGGCTTCCGTGGCCTGCAGCAGGTCCAGCGTGCCCGCTCCCTCGGCGCGCACGTCCAGCCGCATGGCGATGCCGGCCAGCAGCGCCATCAGCAGCAGGATCACCAGCCCCACCGCGAAACGCACCCACAGGATGGGCTCCTGCACCCAGCGCACGTTCTCCACCGTCCGCTGGGCGATCCCCAGCATCTGCATCGCCAAGCGCGACAGCCCGCTCCCCGGAAAGCGTTCGCTCACCCGGTCGCCCAGCGCCCGCACCGTCTCGATGATCCGCGCCGGCTCCAGCCCCGGCACCCCGGCGTCCACCGGCAGCGCCGAGTTCGCAGGCGCGGTGCCCGAGTTGGAGGAGATCGGCGGAACGGAAATCGACATCGGGAAGCGCGTGAGGGCTGTCTCTGGATCGCGGCGGACGGACGACAGGATAGGCAGCGCAACCGACCGACGGCAAGAACGCAGCGCGGAAAGGCTGACGGGGGCGCACGATCACCCGTGCGCCCCCGTCCGCCCCGGAGCCCCGCCTACCACCTCGGCGAACGCGGCAGCGTACCTTCGAGGGTTTCGCCAATTACCACTCCAACGACGGCGCCACCGAGAATCCCGCCCAGGTCGGCCATCTCGCAGGACCGGTTCGCGCACGCGATCCGCATTACCACGAATCCGACGACCGCGCCCACCACACCCCCGATCACCGGAGCCACGCCTTTCGGCAGAGCCAGCCCATCCACACGGGCATCGGGCCGACGGACCGGCATCAACGGCGCCGGTTCGCAGAGCAGACACGTCATGGGTATCGGGAGCGTCGCGGACGCCGCTGGCGCACTCACGGTCACTCGTTCAGGGGGAGAATCGGCCTGCGCTGCCGCGGGCGCGGCGAGGCAGAGCACAAGCAAGCCCGCCACGGCGCCCGCCGCCCGAACGATCCGTTCCATCGCATCCTCTCGCGCGAGAAGGTGGCCGCCGCCCAAGCCTACTCCGGGCAGCGATAGCCGTACGCGAACCGGTTCCCTAGCACGTAGGCGTGCCGGCCATCAGACGCGAACTTGCTGACCAGCAGCGTGCTGTATCCCGGCGTGTCCTCCGTAACGACTTTGAGCAGCTTACCGGTGGTCCTGTCCAGCACGTGCAGCACCATGTCATGCGCCAGAACCCGGTTTCCACACAACGTGATTGCGTCCACGCTGCCCCCCAGCCGGGTTGCCCACAGCACCGCCCCGGTTCGCAAGTCCATCGCCGTCACCCAGCGGTCGGCAGAAGCGGCGTAGACGGTGTCACCCGACACCTTGGGCGCGTCCAAGGCGCCGAAGTACCGGTCCTGGTCTCCGGGTGTCTTCCAGCGCAGCTGTCCCGTCATGCGGTCCAGCGCAACCCACACGTTCCGCTCATGGTCGCTCAGCAGAATGTACTGCCCGGCCACCACGGGCTCGTTCAGGAACCAGTGCCGGTCGGTGCCGTCGCCTTCCGTGTACTGCCACAGGATGGCACCCGTACGGCGGTCCAGGGCGAAGACATGGCCCACGGCCAAGTGGCCGTTCTCCGCCAGGTACTGCTCCACGTTTGCGTACACCGTATCGCCCGAGGCCGACACCCCCCGCACGATGCCCCGGTAGCGCCATCCCGGCCCCACCTCCGTCCGCCATAACAGGGAGCCGTCCTGTACCGAAAGGCCGAAGATGAATCGGTCGGTGCCGAAGTAGAAGCCGCCGGCATGCGCACTGGCTACCCCAAGGCTGGCGTTTCCGCCCACGTCATAGCGCCACAACTCGTGCCCGCTGGCGGGATCGAGCGCAATGGCGTACGAACCAGCAAACAGCACTCTGCCCTGGTGGATAGACACGCTCGCCGGGCCGCCGAACGGGCGGGCGTAGCGCCACACCTCTTCGCCCGTAGCCCTGCTCAGGGCTACAATGGGCCCGCCGCCGTCGTAGTCCGCGTAGAGGCGTTCGGTGTCTATGGACGGCAGTTGGGAACGAAACTGAGCCCTTACGGGCGTCCGGAATAGCTGGTCGACCCCGGAGTGTGATCCTGGCCCCGACTTGGGGGTCGTTCCACCCTCTGTGCAGGCACCACACGCGGCCCCCACAAGGAGGGCCGCGGCGGAAAAGCGCAGACTCATCGCAAACCGACTCCCATAGCCTGCATCGCGTTCCTGATGCGTGTGTACCGTGCAGGGCGGGTCGTTTCGCCCGTGTGGCTGTCGGCCTCCATTCACCATCCGGGCTTTGGCCGCTGAACACCCGGGTACGTTCCGTTCGAAAGTCGCCGAGGAGCCTCATCAACGACCAGCGGTTGCCCGCGTCCACCTCGATGCCGGCCCGCAGGAACGGTTCTACGTGGAGTTCAGCTGGTTGGTGAACTCCAGGTAAGGGGGAACGGATGCTCTTTCACCGGGGGGACGACGCTCCTTCCCGGCAGTTACACGATAATGTAAGGTTCGTAAGGAATCAACAACTTCGTTCCGGGTATTCTTGCGGGAACAGACAATGCCGTATTCACTTTTTGCTGTGTAGAGAAACGGTGTTGCAGAACATTCACTTGCGAAGAACGACCCAGAACGCATCCAAAAGATCGACATGAGGCGCAGGATGCGCAGCAACGCACGGTACCGGCGATGCGAACAAGCAGGAGAGGAAACGAAACGGGGGCGCACGATCACTCGTGCGCCCCCGCGCCGCCTATCCGACCCGTGGACCCGGATCAGACCTCCATCACGTCGGCTTCCTTGTGCTTCAGCAGCTCATCGACCTTGGCGATGTACTGGTCGGTCAGCTTCTGCACCTCGCCCTGCTCGCGGCGGATGTCGTCCTCCGACAGCCCCTCCTTCTTCTGGCGCGCCTTGACCTCGTCGTTGGCGTCCTTGCGCACCTGGCGGATGGAGACGCGGCCCTCCTCAGCCAGCTTGTGAAGCATCTTCACGTATTCCTTGCGCCGCTCCTCGGTAAGGGCCGGCACGGGCACGCGGATCAGGTTGCCGTCGTTTGACGGGTTGTACCCCATGTCCGACTCGCGGATGGCGTACTCGATCTTCTTGATGAGGCTCTTGTCCCAGGGCTGCACCGTCAGCATGCGCGGCTCGGGGGCGCTCACCGTGCCCACCTGATTCAGCGGCACCATCGAGCCGTACGCCTCTACCCGCACGCTGTCCAGCAGCGCCGGGCTGGCCTTGCCGGTGCGCACGTTGGCGAACTCGCGGCGCAGCGCCTCCAGGGCGCCCTCCATCCGCTGCTTGGCTTTCTGCTGGCTCGACATGTCGTCCGTCCGGGGATGCAAAAGTTCGTGAAAACCGCGCGAAAGCCGGCGGCTACGAGTGAACCAGCGTGCCGATCCGCTCGCCGCGCACCAGGCGGGCCACCGCGCCCTCGTCATCGAGGTTTAGCACCACGATGGGAATGTCGTTGTCCTTGCACAGCGACAGCGCCGCCGCGTCCATCACCCCCAGCTCGCGCGAAAGCGCCTGCATGTAGGTGATGTCGGGGATGAACTCGGCGCTGGCGTCCTTCTTGGGGTCGGCCGAGTAGATGCCGTCCACCTTGGTGGCCTTGACGATCACGTCGGCGTTCATCTCGATGCCGCGCAGCACCGCCGCCGTATCGGTGGAAAAGTACGGGTTGCCGGTGCCGCCGGCAAAGAGCACCACGCGCCCCTTTTCCAGGTGGCTGATGGCGCGGCGCCGGATGTACGGCTCGGCCAGCTGCTCCATGCGGATGGCCGTCAGCACGCGCGAGTGGATGCCCCGGCGCTCCAGCGAGTTCTGCAGGGCCAGCGCGTTGATGACCGTTGCCAGCATGCCCATGTAGTCGGCGCTCACCCGGTCCATCCCCGCGGCGCTGGCGGTGGTGCCGCGGACGATGTTGCCGCCGCCCACCACCAGCCCCAGCGCCACGCCCATCTCGTGGACGATGCGGATCTCCTCCACCAGGCGGTCCACCACCGGCGGGCTGATGCCGAACTTCTGCTCCCCGGCCAGCGCCTCGCCGGAAATCTTCAGGAGAACGCGGCGGTAGAACAGCTCCCCGCCCTGCCCGGCCTCGCCGGTGTCGGCCATCACTCGCCCAGCGCGTAGCGGGTGAACCGGCGAACGTCGATCTTTTCGCCGGTCTTCCCCGACACCTCGGTGATCAGCGCGCCCACCGTCACGTCGGGGTTCTTCACGAAGGGCTGCTCCAGCAGCGCCTGGTCGGCGAAGAACTTCTCCAGCTTGCCGTCCACGATCTTGTCCCAGATCTTCTCGGGCTTCCCCGACTCGCGCATCTGCTCGCGGTACACGCCGCGCTCGCGCTCCACCAGCTCCGAGGGAAAATCCTCGCGGCGGATGGCCACCGGGTTGGCCGCGGCGATGTGCATCGCCACGTCGCGCACCAGCTGCTGAAAGGCGTCGGTCTTGGCCACGAAGTCGGTTTCGCAGTTCACCTCCACCAGCACGCCGATCTTGCCGCCCATGTGGATGTAGCTGCCGATCACGCCGTCGCGTGCCTCGCGGTCGGCGCGCTTGGCCGCCTTGGCCGCGCCGCGCGCGCGCAGGATGTCGATGGCCGCCTCCATGTCGCCGCCCGACTCCATGAGCGCGTTCTTGCACTCCATCATCCCGGCCGCGGTGCGGTCGCGGAGCTCCTTGACCGCCTGTGCGCTGATCGCGTTGGACATCGTCTTCTTTCCGTCCCGAAGGATTGGTCGTGTAGGTCAGTGGCCCGCGGACGAAAGCCGGGGCGCCGGATTTTCGGGCCTGCGGGGCGCGAGCGCAACCCCGCCGGGCAAACGCGCCGCACGCGGCGCGGAAACAAAAGGGGGCGCCGGCAAACGCGCGCCGGGCCCCCTGCAAAGCTTCCGCCGTCGGCGCGGTGACTACTCGGCGTCGCCGCCCTCGTCGGAGCCGCCGCCGATCACCCCGGCGATGGCGTCGGTGCGCGGCCGGCGCTTGCGGCGCGGGCGGCGCTTCTGGCCCCGGTCGTCGCCGCGGTCGGCGGGCTGGCTGGCGCCCGTCTCGCTGCTGTACGTGGTGGCCTCGGGCTCTTCGGCGCGACGGCGGTCGTCGGCCGGCATGGCCGCGCGGGCCTCGAGCACGGCGTCGGCGAGCGCGTTGCTGATCACCTCGACCGAGCGGATGGCGTCGTCGTTGCCCGCGATGGGCACCGTCAGCAGGTCGGGGTCGGCGTTGGTGTCGGCGATGGCGATCACCGGGATGCCCAGCTTGCGGGCCTCGGAGATGGCGATGTGCTCACGCTTGCTGTCGACCACGAACAGAGCGCCGGGAAGCCGGGCCATGTCCTTGACGCCGTTCAGGTACTTCTCCAGGCGCTCGCGCTCCCGGTCCAGCATCAGGCGCTCCTTCTTCGTGTAGTGCTCGAAGGCGCCCTCGTCCACCCCGCGCTCCAGCTCGCGGAGGCGGCGGATCTGCTTCTTGACCGTCGTGAAGTTGGTGAGCATGCCGCCCAGCCAGCGCTCCGTCACGTAGAACGAGCCGCTGCGCTCGGCCACGCTCTCCACCACGGCCTTCAGCTGCTTCTTGGTGCAGACGAACAGGATGCGGTCGCCGCGCGAAACGACCGTGCGCACCAGCTCCTGCGCAAGCTCGATCTGGCGGACCGTCTTCTTGAGGTCGATGATGTAGATGCCGTTGCGCTCCGCGAAGATGAACTTGCGCATCTTCGGGTTCCAGCGGCTGGTCTGGTGCCCGAAATGGACACCGGCCTCGAGAAGTTCCTGGATCTGGGGTACGGCCATCGGTTTTCGTCCTGACGGTATGCGGTTTTCCCTGCGGCCCCACCCCGGGGCCCGGGCTTCCACCGCCGTCGTTCGCCCGTCCGACCGCTCCTCTTACGGGGCGGCACCCGGACGTGGGCGTCGGGCGGTGTGCTTGATGAACCGGGATTTCGGCAAACGCGCGTGCCGGGACGGCCCAAGGCCACCCCGGCACCGCATGCCGGCGCTCCCGATCAGCGCTTGGAGAACTGGAAGCGCTTGCGGGCGCCCGGACGTCCGGGCTTCTTGCGCTCCACCTCGCGCGGGTCGCGGGTCAGCAGGCCCTCGGCGCGCAGGGTGCGGCGGAAGTCCTCGTTGATCTTGAGCAGCGCGCGGGCCACCCCCAGGCGAATGGCGTCGGCCTGGCCGCGGACACCGCCGCCCACCACCGTCACTTTCACGTCGTACTGGCCTTCGGTCTGCGTGGCCACCAGCGGGCGGGTGGCCGACTGGCGCAGCACGTGGCGGGGCAGGTGCGCCTCCAGCGTGCGGCCGTTGACGTCCCACGCGCCGTTTCCGGGGCGCAGGTACACGCGCGCCACCGAGGTCTTGCGGCGTCCGACTGCGTTGAACTGTTCCGTCGCCATGATGGTCAGAAAGTGAGGGGCTCGGGATTCTGGGCCTGGTGCGGATGCTCCGCGCCGGCGTACACCTTCAGCTTCTTGCGAAGCTGCTTGCCCAGCGCGTTCTTGGGCAGCATGCCCTTCACCGCAAGCTCGATCACCCGCTCGGGGTGCTTGTCCAGCATTTCACGGAAGGGGATGAACTTTTCCCCGCCCATGTAGCCGGTGTGCTTGAAGTAGGTCTTCTGGTCGGCCTTGTTGCCGCTCAGCCGGACCTTGTCCGCGTTGATGACCACGACGTAGTCGCCGGTGTCCAGGTGCGGGGTGAAAATCGGCTTGTGCTTGCCGCGCAGCACTCGCGCGATCTCCGTCGCCACGCGGCCGAGGATCTTGCCCCCCGCGTCGACGACGAACCACTTGTGCTCGATTTCCCCCGCCTTAACGGAATACGTCTTCATCGTACTCACTTGCGCGCCGGGAGCACTCGGGCTGATCCGGGCGGCGACTGGTTGTTTGACAGACAAAAATCCCGCCTCCGGCACCGGCCCGAGGCGGAGTGGCGTGGTCGGGACAGACCGCTACGATACACAATCCGGGGCGTCCTGTCAACCCGTGGCACCGGACGAAAACGAGAGCGGGGGCGCACCCCGGTGCGCCCCCGCCCCCAACTCCCCGGGCCCGCCCGTCAGGCCAGGAAGGTTTCCAGGAACCGCGCGCGCGACTGGTGCCGAAGGCGGAGCAGCGCCTTTTCCTTGATCTGCCGCACCCGCTCGCGCGTGATGCCGAAGTTTTCGCCGATCTGCTCCAGCGTCATCGGGTCGGTGTCGCCCAGGCCAAAGTACAGGCGCAGCACCTTGGCCTCGCGCTCCGTCAGCGTGCCCAGCGCGTCGTCGATGCTGCGCTTCAGGGCCGATTCGTACACCTCGTCGTCGGGCCCCGGCGACAGGCTGTCCTGCAGGTAGTCCAGCAGCTGCCCGTCTTCGCCGGGCACCAGGGGGGCGTCGAGCGAAAGGTACACCTGCGACATGGCCAGCGCGTGGCTGATCTCGTCTTCGGGCACCTCCAGCTCCGAGGCGATCTCCTGCAGCGTGGGCTCGCGCCCCAGCTCCTGCGTGAGCGCCGAGCTGCGCTTGCCGATGCGGTGTACTGCCCCCGCGCGGCTCAGCGGCACGCGCACGATGCGCGACTGCTCGGCCAGCGCCTGCAGGATGGCCTGGCGGATCCACCAGACGGCGTAGGAGATGAACTTGATGCCCTTGGTCTCGTCGAACTTCCGCGCGGCGCGCATCAGCCCGATGTTGCCCTCGTTGATCAGGTCGGCCAGCGACACGCCCTGGTTCTGGTACTTCTTGGCCACCGCCACCACGAACCGCAGGTTGGAGCGAACCAGCCCTTCCATCGCGTCGGGCTCGCCGTCGCGAATGCGGCGCGCCAGCCGGCACTCCTCGTCGCGGTCGATCAGCGGAAAGGCGCTGATCTCGCGGAGGTACTGGTCCAGCGATTCGGATTCGGCCTGGAGTTTCTTGGCGGGGCTGAACGACATCGGCGTGCTCCGGGAGACGGAAGCGGCGGGCCGTGAGGGCGGGCCCGGGAAACGCGCATATGAGAGCGGCACTGCGGAGAGGCATGCGGTCCCGCGGGGTCGCGGGGCTGCTACGGAACATGGAAAGGCGGCCCGAAACTGTCAACCCCTCCGGGAAACTTTTTGTCGAACGTGACGGGAAGCGTGCGTCGCCGCGTCTGCCTAGTGGATGACCTCGCCGATGCGCGCCCAGCGAACGCCGGTCAGCCAGTCGAACTGCTCGGCGATGTCGTCCTGGAACGAGTAGTACACGAACATGGGACGGCCCTTGATGGACGTGGCGTCCAGAAACCCCCAGTAGCGCGAGTCTTCCGACCGGTCGCGGTTGTCGCCCAGGGCAAAGAACTTTCCGGGCGGAACCCACAGCGGGCCCCAGTTGTCGCGCGAAGGACGGTAGGTGCGGTAGGTCTGGCCGGGATCGGTCAGGAACTCCAGCTGCCACTCCATGCGCGGGTCGGCCGGGTCGCCCAGCGGGTCGGTGTGCCGCGCGAACGGCTCGTCCTGCGGCTGGCCGTTGCGGTACAGCACCTTGTGGCGCATCTCCAGCGTGTCGCCGGGCATCCCCACGATCCGCTTGACGTAGTTCTTGTGGGGGTCGTGCGGGGGCAGGAACACCACCACGTCGCCGCGCGTGGGGTTTGCGAAGGCCGGCAGGCGCCGGTCCGTCAGGGGAATCTCGGCCCCGTATACGGCCTTGTTCACCAGCAGGAAGTCGCCGATCAGCAGCGTTCCCTCCATCGACCCCGTGGGGATCTTGAAGGCCTCCACGGCAAAGGTGCGCACGGCCAGGAAGAGCAGGATGGCCGTGCTGATGGCCTTGGTCCACTCCCACACCCAGCGCCCGGTGCTCATGGCGTGCTCGGCCTCGGCCGCCGCGCGGGGCGGCTGGGCCGGCGCCGGTCGGGGCGCGTCGTCGGGCAGGTCGTAGCGGGAATGATCCATTCGGGTTCCGCGGGCGTGGATGTCGCGGGCGTGGGGGGCCCCGCACGCGTACACGTGATGACGGGCGCCGTTCCCGAACCGAGGGCGGCGCCCCCTCCGGCCGGGGGCGGACCGGCCGGAGCGGACACGGGCCCGCCTAGAACGGCAGCCCGAGCCCGGCGTACACCTGAGTGCCGTCCCCGCGCGCCCAGGTGAGCGTGGCCACGCGGCCCAGCGATTCGAACCAGAGCCCCCCGCCCCACGAGGGGTTCCAGTCCCCCGGCGAGGCGTCGTCCACGTACACGCGCCCCGCCTCGCCGAAGCCGAACACCCCCAGCCGGCCGCGGACCAGCACCCGCACCTGGCCCAGCGGCTGCCGCAGCTCGGCCGTGCCGAAAACGGCCGCGTCGCCGGCGAACCGCTGGAAGGGGTAGCCCCGGAGCGACCCGTATCCCCCCAGGAACGCCGCCTCCTGGAAGGGCACCCGGCCGGCGTTCACCTCGCCGCCGGCCCGCAGCGCCAGGATGGGGCCGGGCCCCAGCGGCAGGTAGGCCCGCGCCTCGGCGTCCACCCCGCCGAAGGTGCCCACGTCGGCCCCGTACGCCGCGGCACCCGCGCGCAGCCACCAGCCGCGATGGGTGATGGGCAGCGTGTCGCGCCCGTCCACCACCACGTCCCCCGCCGCGCCGGCCTGCGCCAGTCCATCCCCGCCGCGCACGTCCTCCAGCAGGGGGTGGCCGCCACGAGGGTCGCGCCAGCGCACCACCGGCCCCAGCGAGTACGACGCGCGCCGGCCCATCCGACCGTACCACGCGGCTTCGGCGATCAGCTCGTCGTGGGCGGCCTCGTAGTCCACCTCCTCGTCCTCCGGCGAGTCGTTGCCCAGGCCGTGGAAGCGGATCACCTCGAAGTTGCGCGCTCCCGCGCGAAGGCGGAGGCCCGTGCCGGGAAGGGACGTGCGGCGGAAGTCCGCCAGCGCCTCCACCCCCAACCCGCTCTCCAGCGGCGCGTACAGCCCCCGGACCGCCAGCTGCCGCGCGTACGGCTGGCGGCGGAACCCGTAGCGGGTCCACACGGGACCGGCGCCCAGGATGGGTCCCACGTTGGTCACCCACCCCGCCCAGGGCGCCACCGGGGCGAAGGAAGAGCCCCAGTCGCGGGGGGCCGGCGGGTTGCCGAACATCGACCGCGGGGGATCGGGATCGTACTCCCGCGTGTCGATCACCGTCCCCGGGCCCCGCAGCAGCCGGTCGTCGTCGCCATGGTCGTGAAGCACCGTCATCCGCGCCCCGGCGCTCGACGAGTCGGCGAGCACGTCGTCGCCCCCGCCGCCGATGAGCCGCACCTGGATGGAAGGCGCCGCCGCTCCCCGCGCCGCCGCGTGGTCGTCGCCGCCGTGCAGGAACACGCGGACCTCGCGCGTCTCGCCGGCGAGGAAGCGGCGGCGGAAGTACGGATCGTTCGACCCGGGGGAGGGATACAGGCGCAGCTCCACCGAGCCGTCGGCGCGCCGGTCCACCTCGGCGCGCTCCGCCTGGTCGGTGGCGTGGACGTCCACGTCGCTCGCCAGGATCTCGTAGAAGCTGCGCGCGGCGGAGTGCAGGCTGTCGCGCCGGGCTCGCAGGATGGCCGACAGGCCGGGGGCGCTCAGCGGCTGGTACTCGGGGGGCATGCGGCGGACGGCCTGGCCGATCGCCTCGTCCGTCACCCGCTGCTGGATGAAGCGCGCGGCCGAGTCCCACGCGGGCCACTCCAGCTCCGACAGCAGCCGGCGGTCCAGGTCCGAGGCGTGGATCACCAGGCCGAAGACGTCGTCGTACCGCGGTCCGAAGCGGGTCAGCTGCGGGAAGGCGGCGCGCACCGGGGCCAGCAGCAGCCCCCGGTTGTCGTTGAAGGCGTTGTCGCGGTCGCGCGGCACGGTGCGCCAGCGCCACCGGTCTCCGCTCTCGTACCCGGCCCACCGCCACTGGTCGGCGTGCCGGTCCCAGTCGCCCAGAAGCACGTCCATCAGCCGCGCCGTCAGGTACTCGCGCGCGTCCAGCCGCTCGGCGGGCGATTCTTCCAGCCGCTCCAGCAGCCGCTCCGTGCCCACCACCCGGTCCGCCCCGGCGAACGACGTCCCGCCCTCCTCGCCGTCTTCCGGCCGCACCTCCACCTGCCCCAGCCGACCCGCGAACCGGCGGAACTCGCCCAGGAAGGGGTGGGCGGGCATCACGTACAGCGCCGGCCGGGGATGGAGCAGCCCCACGGCGGTCAGCAGCGGCTCGACGACCAGGGCGGCCGCGGGATGCTTGTTGGCCACCTGGTCCTGGGCGATGGATTCGACGGGCCCGTCGCGCAGGTCCGGCGGAAGGCCGCGCTCGGGCGTCTTGTTCACCGAGCGGAACGTGTACTCCCGCCCGTCTGCCCCACGCATGCGAAGCGACTCGGTCGCCAGGCCGCCCCCCGCCTCCAGCACGCGCAGCCCGCCCGCGAAGGTGTCGGGGTTCAGCACGGGAACGCGCACGGGGGTGGTCCACAGGTCGCGATAGGCCCCGCCCCAGAGTGTGCGATGGAGCGGGCCGGCGCCGTAGCGCGGGCCCGCCACCACCGTCGTGTCCTGCGCGGCGGCGGGCGCGCCCGCCAGCAGCGCCACCCCCGCCAGGAGCATCGCCATCGGGCGCGGCACCGAGCGCCTCGCCGGACCCCCCGTTCCCATGCGCGGGACCCGCCCGGGCGTGCTCAGCGCACCCCGCGGCCGAACCCGCCGCGCCGGATGGCCGTGTACACCAGGAAGAGGATCACCCCGATCACCACCAGGTGGATCACGGCGTTCAGGATCTTGAAGACGATGGAAAGCACGACCCATGCGGCCAGCGCCAGGAGTGCGATGCGGAGCCACTTGTTCATCGTGAGGTGAGTGGATGAGTGGGGTGCAGCCCGCGGCGCCCTGCCGATCCGCGTTCCCACCCCGGAGATGCAAGTGCGAAGCCGCGCCCGGGTACGACAAAAAAGGAGGGGCGCCCGTGGGCGCCCCTCCCGTTTGGAGCCGTGCGGGGGAGGATTACTCCTCGCCGCGCACCGCGCCGGCCTTCACCTCGAGCTGGTACGGCTGGAACTCGCAGCCCGTCCGCACCGGCACGTACACCACTTCCGGAGTGCCCGTGGCGCCGGCCTCGGCGAACACGCTCACGCCCTGGAACTCACCCGTGCGCGTGACCTCGGTGACACCGAGCACCCGCGGCAGGCCGTACTTCACGTAGCGCCGGCCGTTGATCGTGATCGGCTCGGTGTTGATGTACCACGTCGCGCCGCCGGCGTAGCCGGTGGTGGCCGGGAACGCCTCGTTGAAGCGGCGGCCCTGGTACATGGTGTCGGCCCGCTGCGTGTTGTACGTCGCGGTCACTTCGCGCAGCATACCACCCTCGACCACGCACACCCGGATGTCGCGGTCGTTGTTCACGACCGGCGGCGGCGGCGGCGGCGTCTGATCGACGACGACCGGCGGCGGCGGCGGAAGGATCGGCGCGGGCGGCGGCGGAATCAGGTTGCCGAACGCCGCCTTCAGCCCCAGCACCAGCCGCGGCGTGAAGGTGAACTTGTCCTCACCCCGGAGGGTCGAGTTCTCGTCGGGGGCGTGCGCGGGCGAATCGTACCCGTGCACCGCCAG
>NZ_DASVSF010000064.1 GCF_036388275.1 Longimicrobium sp. | reverse complement strand
ACACTCGCAGCATTTTCGGCAATGGCATCAGCGAGTTCGCGCTGGCGGTCGAAGCCATGCACAGCCCGACACAAGTGGCTGCATACCTCAATATCGGCCACGGTAGCATTGCGAACGTCGTAGCCGGCGAACTGAATGTTGAGCGGTGCTCCCTGAAGCATCGACAGCGGCTCTCGGGCTTGGAAGCCAAGCCGCGTGTAGAGACAGAGCGTGCGGTTATTATATGCCGGCTGGCTCAATCGGATGCCAGCGACGTTGGCCCTCATGGCATGATCCATCAACGCTTGCATGAGCCTGCGACCGATTCCTCGATTTTGGACGGTGGGATCAACCGTAATCGGTCCAATACCAGCGATAGGCGACCGGGCGGATTCAAACTCCGTAGCGAACAGCACCGCCGTTTGGTGTCTTGCCCCCGCTGACCAGTTTGGCAAGCAGGCTGTTGAAGGCCTCATTCGGCGTGGCGTAGTCGAGTGTCTTCCTGGGCCGATCGTTGAGGCTGGCGGCGACCAGGTCGAGCTCGCTCTGGTCCAGCCCGGCCAGGGAGCTGCCTTTCGGCAGGTACTGGCGCAGCAGGCCGTTGGTGTTCTCGTTGGCGCCCCGCTGCCAGGGTGAGTGCGGGTCGGCGAAGAAGATGCGCATGCCGGTCTGCGCGGCCAGGCCTGCATGGCCAGCCATTTCCTTGCCCTGGTCGTAGGTCAGCGTCTTGCGCAGCGGGGCGGGGATGGCGTTCAGCGCGCCGGCAAAGGCCGAGGCTGCGACCTCGGCCTTGCGGGTCGGCATATGCACCAGCACGACCAGACGGGTGGTGCGCTCCACCAGCGTGCCCACGGCGCTGGCGCCCCCGGCACCGAGGATGAGATCGCCCTCCCAGTGCCCCGGCACCAGGCGGCCCTCAATCTCCTCAGGCCGCTCCTTGATGTTGGTCATGTTGCAGAGCTTGCCGCGCCGTTCGGAACCCTTCGGCTTGCGGCCTCGCACTGGCTTGGCCTGGCGCAGATAGGACAACAGCTCGCGCCGCAGTTCGCCGCGCGGCAGGGCGTAGAGCGCGGTGTAGATCGCCTCGTGCGAGACCCGCAGGCCGGAAGGCTGCTCCATGCCATTCTCAATCCGTTTGCGCCGACCCGAGATCTGCTCAGGCGACCAACCAAGCCGCAATAGACGGGCGATCTCGGCGAACAGCGGCCCATCCGGCATCAGCCGCGGCTTGCGGCCGGACCGGCGGCGGCTGGCCGCGGCATCCGCTTCGGCCGTTGCCGCCAGGTAGCCCGCGGCATCGCCGTGCCGCCCGATCTCATCGCAGATCGTGCCCGACGAGCGGCCCAGCTCCCGCGCGATCAAGCGGATGCTCCAGCCGTCCCGCCGCCGCAACTCGATGAGCGTGCGATCAACCACCGTCAGCCCACGTCTCTGAACTGCCATCGCACCACCGTAAACCTTTCAGGGCAACGCTGGTGTTCGCTACGAAACTCGAATCCGCCGAGTTTATCGAAGAAGAGCCCATGCTTGGCTATGAGCCAGCCGAGCCTGCCGCCGAGCGACAGCCCCGCGACGACACGTTGTGACCGCTACC
>NZ_DASVSF010000063.1 GCF_036388275.1 Longimicrobium sp. | reverse complement strand
GAACACGCTGGCGCTGCGCGTGGATCTCGCGGGCTCGCCCACCGTGGCGGAACTGCTGGCGCACGTACGGGAGCGGGCGCTGGGCGCGCAGCAGAACCAGGACATCCCCTTCGAGCAGGTGGTGGAGGTGGTGCAGCCGGTACGCAGCCTGGCGCACGAGCCACTCTTCCAGGTGATGTTGGGGTGGCAGAACACGTCGGAGGGCCGGGTCGAAGTCCCCGGCCTCAGACCGGGCGGCGTGGGACCGGCGGGATTGGCCTCGGGCTCGGCGTCGGAAGCGGCGGCGAGGTTCGACCTGTCTCTGGACCTGTCGGAGCAGGGCGGGCGCATCGTGGGAAGCGTGACGTACGCCACCTCACTCTTCGATCAGGCAACGGTGGAGCGGCACGTCGGCTACCTGCGCCACGTGCTGGAGGCGATGGTGGCGGACGAGCGGCAGCCGGTTGACCGGCTGGCGCTGCTGACCGAGAGCGAGCGCCGGCACGTGCTGGAGGCGTGGAACCGCACGGAGGCGGAGTATCCGGCCGAGTCGTGCATCCACGAGATCTTCCAGGCGCAGGCGGAGCGCACGCCCAACGCGGAGGCGGTGGTCTTCGAGGATCACTCGCTCACCTACGCGGAGCTGAACGCACGGGCGAACCGGCTGGCGCACCACCTTCGCTCGCTGGGCGTGGGTGCCGTTGCGCGGGTGGCGGTGTGCGTGGAGCGGAGCGCGGAGATGGTCGTCGCGCTGCTGGCCGTGATGAAGGCGGGCGGGGCGTACGTGCCGCTGGACCCGGCCCAGCCGGCGGAGCGGCTGGAGTACATGCTGGCCGACAGCGCGCCCGCGTCGGTGCTGACACAGAAGCAGTTCCGGGATCGGTTCGAACACACGGGCGTGCCGGTTCTGGAGATCGACGCCGGCAGGCCGGAGTGGGCGGACCAGCCCGCGACGGAGCCGGCGATGGAGGGACTGGCGCCGGCGCACCTGGCATACGTGATCTACACCTCCGGAAGCACCGGCCGCCCCAAGGGCGTCGCCGTTCCGCACCGCGGCGTGGTCAACCTTCTCCGCTCGATGCGCGAAACCGTGGGGATGGAGCCCGCGGATCGCCTGCTGGCGGTGACTACGTACGCCTTCGACATCTCGGTGCTGGAGATGTTCCTTCCGCTCCTGCACGGCGCGGCGACGATCGTGCTGCCGCGCGAGCGGAGCGGCGACCCGGCGGCGCTGGCCGAGGCGATCCGGGCGTACGCGCCCACGGTGATGCAGGCCACGCCCGCCACCTGGCGGATGCTGGTGAGCGCGCAGTGGGAGGGTGCGCCTGAGATGCGCGCGCTCTGCGGTGGCGAAGCGCTTCCGGCGGATCTCGCGTCCGCGGTGCGGAGCCGTGTGGCGGCCTTGTGGAACGTGTACGGACCGACCGAAACCACCATTTGGTCCACGTCCCAGGCGGTCCGCAGCGATTCCGCGGCGGCCAATGTGCCGATCGGACGGCCGGTGGCGAACACGCGCGTCTACGTGCTGGACGGGGCGGGCGAGCCGGTGCCGGTGGGAGTGGCGGGCGAGCTCTACATCGGGGGTGCGGGAGTAGTGCGCGGCTACCTGGGGCGCCCGGAGCAGACGGCGGAGCGCTTCGTGGCCGATCCGTTCGGCGGCGAGCCTGGGGCGCGGCTGTACCGCACGGGCGACCTGGCACGGTGGCGGGTGGACGGAACGATGGAGTTCCTGGGCCGCACCGACTTCCAGGTGAAGGTGCGCGGCTTCCGCATCGAGCTGGGCGAGATCGAGGCGCGGCTGGCGGAGCACGCTGACGTGCGCGAGGCAGCGGTGATGGCCCGCGAGGACGTGCCGGGCGACGTGCGGCTGGTGGCGTACGTGGTCGGCGAAGCGGACGCGGAGTCGCTGCGCGCGCACCTCTCCACGGCGCTCCCGGAGTACATGATCCCCGCCGCGTACGTGCGGCTGGAGGCGCTGCCGCTCACGCCGAACGGCAAGCTCGACCGCAAGGCGCTGCCAGCCCCGGAGGGAGACGCGTATGCGTCCCGGGAGTACGAGGCGCCGCTGGGCGCGGCCGAGGAGGCGCTGGCGGAGATCTGGGCCGACGTGCTGCGCGTGGATCGGGTGAGCCGCTGGGCCAACTTCTTCGAGCTGGGCGGCCACTCGCTCCTGGCCGTACGCGTCGTGTCGCGCGTGCGGCAGGTGCTGGACGTGGAGGTGCCGCTTGGGGAGCTGTTCCGGTCCCCGGTGCTGGCCGATTTCGCGCGCGGGCTGGCGACGGCGGTGCAGTCGGAGCTGCCACCGATCGAGCCGGTGGACCGTGGCGGGCCACTGCCGCTCTCCTTTCCGCAGCAGCGGCTGTGGTTCCTGGAGCAGCTTGGCGACCTGGGCAGCACGTACCACGTCACCACGCATCAGCGGCTGCGGGGAGAGCTGGACGCGGGGGCGCTGGGGCGTGCGCTGGACGCGATCGTCGCCCGGCACGAGGCGCTGCGCACGACCGTCGTGGAGGTGGAGGGCGAGCCGGTGCAGCGGATCGCGCCGGTGGAGGAGAGCCGGTTCCCTCTCGCCGAGCACGACCTGAGCGCCCATCCGCAGGCGCAGTCCGAAGCGCGGCGGCTGCTGGCTGAGGAAACGCGCACGCCCTTCGACCTGTCGCGGGGGCCGCTCGTCCGCGGCCTGCTGATCCGGCTGGCGAAGGACGACCACGTGCTCCACGTCACCATGCACCACATGGTCACCGACGGGTGGAGCATGGGGGTGTTCACGCGCGAGCTGGGCGCGCTCTACGGCGCGTTCCGCCGCGGCGAGCCCGATCCGCTTCCCGCCCTGCCGGTGCAGTACGCGGACTACGCGGCGTGGCAGCGGCGCTGGGCGGACGGCGACGCCCTCAACGAGCAGGCGGACTACTGGCGGGCCACACTCGGCGGCGCCCCGGCGCTGCTGGAGCTGCCCACGGACCGTCCGCGCCCGGCGCAGGTGGACCATGCGGGTGCGGCGCTGGGCGTGGTGATGGACGAGGCGCTGACGGCTGGCCTGAAGGCGCTGGGCCAGCGCCACGGCACAACCCTCTTCATGACCGTGCTGGCGGGCTGGGCCGCGGTGCTGGGCCGGCTGTCCGGGCAGGACGACGTGGTGGTCGGCACTCCCACCGCCAACCGCGGGCGCATCGAGATCGAGGGGCTGATCGGCTTCTTCGTGAACACGCTGGCCCTGCGCGTGGATCTCGCCGGCTCCCCCTCCGTCGCGGAGCTGCTGACGCGGGTGAAGGAGCGGGCGCTGGGGGCGCAGCAGAACCAGGACATCCCCTTCGAGCAGGTGGTGGAGGTGGTGCAGCCGGTGCGCAGCCTGGCGCACGAGCCACTCTTCCAGGTGATGCTCGGTTGGGAGAACACGTCGGAGGGCCGGGTCGAGCTCCCCGGCCTCAGACCGGGCGGCGTGGGCACGGCGGGATCGGCGGGATCGCCGGGATCGGCGTCGGAAGCGGCGGCGCGGTTCGACCTGTCGCTGGACCTGTCGGAGCAGGGCGGGCGCATCGTGGGAAGCGTGACGTACGCCACCTCGCTCTTCGATCAGGCGACGGTGGAGCGGCACGTCGGCTACCTCCGCCACGTGCTGGAGGCGATGGTGGCGGACGAGCGGCAGCCGGTGGAAGGGCTGGCGCTGCTCTCCGCTGACGAGCGTACGCAGGTGCTGGAGGCCTGGAACCGCACGGCGGGCGAGTATCCGGCGGATCGATGCATCCACGAGCTGTTCCAGGCGCAGGCGGAGCGCACGCCCAACGCGGAGGCGGTGGTTTTCGAGGATCGCTCGCTCACCTACGCGGAGCTGAACGCACGGGCAAACCGGCTGGCGCATCACCTCCGGGAGCGGGGCGTTGGCCCGGACGCGCGGGTGGCGGTCTGCGTGGAGCGGAGCGCGGAGATGGTCGTCGCGCTGCTGGCCGTGATGAAGGCGGGTGGGGCGTACGTGCCGCTCGACCCCTCGTATCCGGCGGAGCGGCTTCGCTACGTCCTGGACGACAGCGCGCCCGCGGCCGTGCTCACGCAACGCTCGCTGGAGGGGGTGGAGACGCTGTTCGCGGACGTTGAGGCGCCGGTGATCGACTTGGAGGGCGCGGAGTGGGCGGACCAGTCCGCGACGGAGCCGGCGATCGAGGGACTGACGCCGGCGCACCTGGCGTACGTGATCTACACCTCGGGCTCCACCGGGCGGCCCAAGGGTGTCGCCGTTCCGCACCGCGGCGTGGTCAACCTCCTCCGCTCGATGCGCGAAACCGTGGGAGTGGAGGCGGCGGATCGTCTGCTGGCAGTCACCACGTACGCCTTCGACATCTCCGTGCTGGAGATGTTCCTTCCCCTCCTGCACGGCGCGGCGACCATCGTGCTGCCGCGGGAGCGGGCCGCCGACCCGGCGGCGCTGGCGGAGGCGATCCGGGCGTACGCGCCCACGGTGATGCAGGCCACGCCCGCCACCTGGCGGATGCTGGTGAGCGCCGAGTGGGAAGGCGCGCCGGAGATGCGGGCGCTCTGCGGCGGCGAAGCGCTTCCGGCGGATCTCGCGTCGGCGGTGCGGAGCCGTGTCGGCGCGCTCTGGAACGTGTACGGGCCCACGGAAACCACCATCTGGTCGACGTCCGGGGCGGTCGGCGGCGATGCTTCCAGCGCTGCGCAGGTGCCGATCGGGCGGCCGGTGGCGAACACGCGCGTCTACGTGCTGGACGCGGCGGGCGAG
>NZ_DASVSF010000062.1 GCF_036388275.1 Longimicrobium sp. | reverse complement strand
TCCTCCTCGACGTGGAGCGCGACGTGATCGCGGCGGAATCGGCCGAGGCGCCGGAGAGCGGCGCCGGCCCCGAGAACCTGTCGCACGTCATCTTCACCTCCGGGTCCACGGGCCGGCCCAAGGGGGTGATGATCCGCCACTCCTCGACGGTCGTCCTGCTGCACTGGCTGCGGGAGAACGTGACGGACGAGGAGCGCTCGGCCGTGCTCTTCTCCACGTCGATCAACTTCGACGTCAGCATCGCGGAGGTGTTCGGGACGCTGGCGTGGGGCGGGCAGCTGGTGCTCGTGGAGAACGCGCTGGACCTCCCCAGTGCCGGCGAGGACGTCGTCTACGCCAGCATGGTCCCCAGCGCGGCGGCGGAGCTGCTGCGCAGCGGCGGCATCCCGGCGTGCCTGAAGACGCTGAACCTGGCGGGCGAGCCGGAGGCGGCGCCGGAGAGCGGCGTGCTCCCGGAGAACCTGTCGCACGTCATCTTCACCTCCGGGTCGACGGGGCGGCCGAAGGGGGTGATGATCCGCCACTCCTCGACCGTCGCCCTGCTGTACTGGCTGCGGGAGATCGTCACCGACGAGGAGCGCCGGTCCGTCCTCTTCTCCACGTCGATCAACTTCGACGTGAGCGTCGCCGAGATCTTCGGCACCCTCGCCTGGGGCGGGACGCTGGTGATCGCCGAGAACGCGCTGGAGCTGGCGACGCTCGGTGAAGAGGTCGTCTACGCCAGCATGGTCCCCAGCGCGGCGGCGGAGCTGCTGCCCGGCGGCGGCATCCCGGCGTGCGTGAAGACGCTGAACTTCGCCGGCGAGGCGCTGCCGGGCGCGCTGGTGCAGGGGCTGTACGCGCTGGGCACGGTGCAGAAGGTCGGCAACCTGTACGGGCCGACGGAAGACACTACCTACTCCACGTACTACGTCGTTCCACGCGGCGCGGAGCAGGTGCTGGTGGGCACGCCGGTGGCGAACACGCAGGCGTACGTGCTGGATGCGCACCTTCAGCCGGTGCCCGTCGGTGCCGTGGGCGAGCTCTACCTCGCGGGCGACGGCCTGTCGCGCGGCTACGCGAATCGCCCGGCGATGACGGCGGAGCGCTTCGTCCCCTGCCCGTTCGGCGCGCCGGGAGCGCGGATGTACCGGGTGATGGACCGCGTGCGCTGGCGGGAAAGTGCGGGAGTAGAAGTGCCCGCTGAGTCCCGCACTGACGCACTGACGCACTCACGCACTGCTGTTCTGGAGTACCTGGGCCGGATCGACTTCCAGGTGAAGGTGCGCGGCTACCGGATCGAGCTGGGCGAGATCGAGGCGCGGCTCGCGGAGCACCCGGGTGTGCGCGCCCCGGTGGTTCTCGTTCGCGAGGACGCACCCGGCGACCAGCGGCTGGTGGCGTACCACCTGGGGGATGAGCCGGTGGCGGTGGATGCGCTGCGGGCACATCTCGCCGAGCGCCTGCCGGAGTACATGGTGCCGGCGGCATACGTGTGGATGGAGGCGTACCCGCTCACCCCGAACGGAAAGGTGGACCGCAGGGCGCTCCCCGCGCCGGAAGGGAATGCGTATTCGGCCGGCGAGTACGCGGCGCCGGTGGGCGAGACGGAGGAGGCGCTGGCCGGGATCTGGGCCGAGGTGCTGGGGGTGGAGCGGGTGGGCCGCCACGACAACTTCTTCGAATTGGGCGGGCACTCGCTGCTGGCCGTGCGGGTGATCTCGCGGATGCGGCAGGTGCTGGGGGTGGAGGCTCCGCTGGCGCACCTGTTCTCGCATCCAACGGTGGAATCGCTGGCCGCGCGTGTTTCCGGTGCGGAACTCCAGGTCGAGAGCGACCGGGCGATCGCCATCCGCCCGTCCGGGTCCCGGCCCCCGCTCTTCCTGGTGCACGAGGGAGCGGGGTCCACCGCGTATGCACAGGTGCTCCATCCTCACCTGGACGGCGACATCCCGGTGTACGCGCTGCCGGCGCCGTCGCCATCGGAGCCGCCGCTGCGCACCGTCGAGGGGATGGCGACACGCCTGGTGCGGATGATCCGCGAGGTGCAGCCCTCG
>NZ_DASVSF010000061.1 GCF_036388275.1 Longimicrobium sp. | reverse complement strand
GGTTAGGAAGACGTGGGCGACGCGGGTTTTGAGGCGCTCCGACGTGACTCGGCGCATGCCTTGGCGCCCCCCCTCTCCGGGCCTCTCCCCCATAAACCCCATGGGGGAGAGGAGAATTCGACAGCACTCCGGCTAGCCTCGCGCACACGACTGGCTCCCTTCCCCCGCGGCGGGTTGCGGGGGAAGGGTTGGGGATGGGGGGCCCCGGCCCGAGCGCCGCACCCAACGTGACGCGACCAACCCTGAAGTGTACCTCCTCTCCCACGCTGTTTGTGGGAGAGGGTCGCACGCGTGTCAGCGCGGCGGGGTGAGGGCCCCACGGCAGCCGAGGCCTCGGCTGCCGTGACCGCTGCCGCGCCCAAGCTGGTACGTGTCCGCGGCTAGATCCTTCGGCCCGCAAAGTTCTGCGAACGGGCTAGTCCGGTGCGCTTGGGCCTCAGGATGACAGCGCTTCTGGTTCGGCGTCCGCATCCGCTCGCGACGCCGCGTCCGTCCCGGTGCCGACGACGGGGAGGTACAGGGCGAAGGTGGCGCCCCAGCCGTCGCCGCGCGGCTGGTCGACGAACACGGCGCCTCCGTGCGCCTCGGCGGCGCGCTGCACCAGGGCCAGCCCCAGCCCCGTGCCGCCCGGCCGCAGGGTGAAGAAGGGGTCGAACACGTGGTCGGCCTCGCCCTCGGGAACGCCCGGGCCGGTGTCGGACACACGGATGCGGAGGGCGCGGGCGTGTCCGCTGCTGGGCGTCAGCAGGTCCGTCTCCAGCTGATCCACCTCCACCTCCACCCGCCCCCCCTGCCCCGCCCACTGCACCGCGTTCAGCGCCAGGTTCAACACGGCGCGGTGCAGCAGGTCGCCGTCGCCAGCCGTCGCGGCGGTGTCGGCTTCGGGCGAAACCGCGAGGTGGACGGTCACCGCCGCCGCCTGCGGATGCGCGCGCACCACGTCCAGCGCCTGCCGCACCAGCGGCGCCACCTCCACCCGCTCGGTGGCGCGCATCCGCACCCGGGCGAAGTCGATGAACTCCGTCAGCAGGCGGCTCAAGCGGTCCGACTCGCGCACGACGAGGCCGCCCAGGACCACGCGGTCGTCGTTGTCGATGCGATCCCCGGCCAGCTGCTCGGTGGCGCTGCGGATGGAGGCCAGCGGGTTCTTGATCTCGTGCGCCAGCGACGCCGACAGCTCGGCGACGGCCTCCAGCCGCTCCGCCCGGCGGTTGAGCTGGTCGATGCGCTTGCGCTCGGTGATGTCCTGGAAGATGGCGGTCACCGACGGCAGCTCGCGCTCGCCGCGCTGGATGAGCGTGGTGCTGACGCCGAAGACCATCCCCGCCTCCGTCTCCTCCGTCTCGAAGCGGCGGATGGCGGCTCGCGTTTCCATCGACCGGCGAATGACGCTGCCCAGCCCCGGCGCGGTGGCCTCGAGCTTGTCCAGGAATGGCCGCCCCAGCCAGTCCGAGGCGCGCACCTTCAGCAGGTCGGCGGCGGCGGGGTTGATGAATCCCAGCCGGCCGCGCCCATCTACAGTGATCAGCCCGGTGGCGATGCTGGCCAGCACGTCGTCGGTATCCAGCCGCAGCAGCCGCAGCTCGGCCTCTACCTCGCCCAGCGTGGCGCCGGTCTGCCGCAGCCGGCCACCCAGGTACCCGGTGGCGAGCGCTACCACGCTGAACAGCACCCCCTGCAGGACCACGGCGACGTCGACCGTGTGCGCGCTCCACACGACGTCGGCAAAGTAGAGCAGGCTGGCCAGGATGCCGATGAGAATGCCGCCGACGAAGGGCAGCAGGATGGCGCCGGCCACGATCACCAGCACGAACAGCGGGGCGAAGTCGCTGTCCTTGCCACCGGTCAGGTGCACGACGGCGGTCACCAGGAGCACGTCGTACAGCACCTGGCAGTACAGGTAATTGGGCCCTGGATCGTGCCGATGGACGTGCGTCCACCAGAACGAGCCGGCGGCGAACGTGGCCGAGAAAATCAGCAGAAGCGTGGCGGCCAGCGTGGTGCTGGATGGCGCCTGGTCCCACGCCAGCGCCGCCGCGAGGAAAATGCCCGTGGCCAGGCAGGTGCGCCCCAGGTACACCCACGTCAGCACGCGCCGCGGCTGGGGCAGGCGGCCGGAGGTCATCGGAAAGTAACTGCGGTAAGAACGGTCACTACGGTCACTACGGTACCCGTCGCAAAGGGAACGATGGGAGCGCCGCACGAGAATAGCGGGCCAGAACGGATCAGCGACAGCCTGCGTACACCCAAAGACAAGAGCCGGCGCCGCTTTCGCGACCCCGGCTCCCCGTCGTTACCGTTGTTACCGTTGTTACCGTCGTTACCGTAGTGACGGTCGTTACCCTCAGTCCGACAGGTCCCAGTCGTCCGCGGCGGCCTTCATCCGCAGGTCGGCGGGGGTGGCGCGCGGCACGTCGGGAAGCGGCACGTACTTCTGCGCGATGTCCATCGTATTCTCTACCGCAAGCTGGCGGAAGAGGAAGATGAACTGGTCGTACAGCGCCGCGCGAATCCGCTCGCGGTCCTCTTCCGGCAGGTGCCACAGGTCGCGCTTGAAGTGCCCCAGCGCCTTCTTGCGGGCCTTGTAGATGAACTGCTCTTCCGTATCGCTGGGCTTGCGCTCGTCCTGGAAGTTCTGCCGGCAGTGCTCGTACATCAACTCGCGCAGCTCGGCCGGCAGGTGGTCGTACAGGATGTTCTGGAAGTTGGTGGCCAGGTGAATCTCGGCCGTCTCCACCGCCGGGAAATTGCCGAAGGCGCTCTGCGGCAGCGTCGACGCGCCGTGCTGAACCGCGCCGGCCAGGCCGTATTCGCGGCGGGAGATGTCCGACAGCGTGCGCAGCGTCTCGAAGTCGATCGCCACGTCCGCGATGGAGCCGTCGGGGAGCACGGTGCCGCCGTGCGTGGTGCCCGACTGCACGCTGATCTTGCTCTGCCCGGCCACCGGCTTGCCGACCTTTGCCGACACCTCGGCCAGCGCGCGGACGTAGCCGTCCATGTAGGCGCGCAGCTCTTCGGGCGTGCTGTTCTCCGTGCCCACCTCGCCGATCTCGCCGCCGATGCTCACCGTTACCCCCGCCGGCTCGTACTTGCGCACGTACGCCGTCAGCTCGGCCGAGAGGGTGTAGTTCAGGTGCTGCTGCTCGTCGAGCGAGCCCTTGTCCAGGTCGACGAGCGTGCTGGTGTCGATGTCGATGTTGTAGAACCCGGCGTGCAGCCCCTCGCGGATGATGTCCTTCACCGCGCGCAGCTCGGCGTCAGGATCTGCCTTGTACTTCTTGGCGTTCACCTGGAAGTGGTCGCCCTGCACGAACAGCGGCCCCGTCCAGCCTTCCTTGATGGCCGCCGCCATCAGCACCGCCACGTACTCCATCGGCCGCTGGTCGGTGTAGCCGATCTCCGACCGGGCGATCTCGCAGATCAGCGCGCCCACCTTCAGCTCGTTGGCCGCGCGGAACAGCGAGCGGCCCGTGTCGAACGAGGCCGCGCGCACGTTGATGGCGGGCACCGTGAAGCCGGTGATTTCGCCGCGGCCGCGGGCCATGTACAGCTCGTGGATGGACGCCGGGGCGATGCCCACCGCGCGGCCGGCCTGCAGAATCAGCCACCGGGCGGTGTCGCGCCGGTCCTCGTTGTCGGAGAGCGCGGCGTCGTGGGCCAGGCGTTCGATGCCGTCTGCGCGCAGCGCGTCGGCGCTCACCAGCTCGAACGCGCCTGCGTCGCTCACGCGGACGGACTCGCGGACTTCTTCCAGTAACGAGCGAACGGCCGGGCGGGAGAACAGCTCCAGCCCGTCCGCGGTGGTCGCGGCGGTGTTCACCATGATCTCCTCTGGATGGATCGCATTTCGGTCTTCAGCCGGGCCCAGGCCGCGGCGGCGCTAATGTGCGCGCGCCGCGGGGCAGCGGCAAGATGCGGGCTAGGGCGGCGATCACGTCCGTGATGGCGAATCCGCGATCGCACCGGTAAGATCGAGAACCTTCGATGCAGGGAAGCCCATCCTGGGGAGCACGGATGTTCGAGCAGATGCCAACTCCACGGCGACGCGTCCGGGTGGCGTTCATGATCGGGGCGATCGCGGGCAGCGTGGCCGCGGGATATCTGTGGTGGTACTTCGGTGACACCGGCCCGGTTGCGCACAGCACGGATCGTGGCGAGGCATTCGGCATCCTCGCCATGCTGCTTGCATTCCCAACGTCCCTCGTCACGGGTTTCGTCAGCGAGTTCGTGCCCGAGGACAGATTCGGGACGGTGCTGATGATCATGCTGATGATAGGGGGAATCCCACTCAACTGGGGGCTGATATGCGGCGGTGCCGTCGCGATCATCTCGTCATGGACGCGCGCGATGGCGAACCAGACGAACCCGCCTTCAACCTGAACGTCACCGCAGAGCCTGACGGAGCGCCGCGATGTCCGTCTTCGACGCATGGCGGGGATCGCGGGGGATGCGGCGCAACGCGCGCACCTCGTCCAGCGGCATGGGGCCGAGGGCTGCGCGGATCGCGTCGTGCTCGGCCGGGGTGAGTGAGCCGGACGCCGTCTCGATGCAAAGCACCGCGCGCTGCCCCAGCGTCGAATCGACGATGCCGAGATAGGCGGCGTGGTGCACGCCGGGCACGTCCAGCGCACGCGCTTCCGCCGCCCCACCCCACCACGTCTGCCCGTTCCGCAGAACCCGCTCGCCGACGCGGCCCATCAGCCAGAGCCTGCCCTGCTCGTCCATCCACGCCGCGTCTCCGGTGCGGTGCCACACGCGGGCGCCGTCGCGGATCTTGTTCAGGCGCTCGGCACCCGGATCGTTCAGGTAGCCGGCCAGCACGTGCGATCCCGCCACGACTACCTCACCCACCTCGCCGGGCCCGACTTCCCATCCACCGAGCCCATCAGCGCCGAAGGTGATCGGCCCATCGTGCGGGCGGAGCAGCTTCACCTCGACCTCGGGCACGGGAGCGCCGACGCAGATGCCCTCTGGCCGCTCGGCCTCGATTCCCCGCTCCATCGCGGCGAGCATCTCGCGCGCATCGATGCCGGCGATCGGCTCGGCCTCGCTGCTGCCGTAGACCACGCCGACGTCGCCATCCGCCACCGCCGCCAGGAGTCGGGCGAGCGGCGGGAGGACGGGCGCGCCGCCGGTGAACATCGCCCGGAGCGGAATGCGATTGCTCGTCTCGGCGCACCAGCGGCCGAGCCGGTCGTAGAACGCGGGCGAGCCGCTGCTGGTGGTGACGCCCTCGTCGCGCATCTGGCGATGGATTCGCGCGGGGTCGATCTCGGCCGGGCGGCGCGGATTGAAGTCGGGGATAACGCTGGGGGTGCCACTCGCCAGGTTGTTGAGGACGAAGACGGGCAGCGTGGGCATGTCGATGTCACCCTCGCGCGGGCGCAGGTGCGCCGCGAGCGCCAGGTGCTGCGCCCACAGGAACTCGTGCGAGCGCGCCGCCGCCTTGGGTGCGCCCGTGCTGCCCGTGGTGAAGGTGACGAGCGCAGGCGCGGAGCCCTCGACTGCGATTGCATCCCCCGCCCCGCCCGCCTCGTATCGCTCAAGCGAAAGGAGCCGCCCGCCCGCGACGAGGTGGATGGGAATGCGACGCACGGCGGGACTCACCAGCCGCAGCAGGTGCGCCTTGGGGGTACCGATGAATGCCTTTGGATTCGCGATGCGCACCGCGGCATCCAACCGCCGCCGGTCTGCCCACGCATCGACGAACACCGCCGTGGCGCCGCGATGCAGGCAGGCGAGCAGCGCCACGTACAGGTCCGCCGACATGGGCACGAACAGCAGCACCGAGTCCCCCGGGCCGATCCCGCGGTGGGCCAGTCCGCCCGCCAGCGCGTGCACCCGCCTGTCCAGCTCGCCAAACGTTGTGCGACGGGCACGGCGCCCGGCGCCTTCCACGATGGCAAGGTGACTTGGGTGCTGGGCGGCGCGCTCGCTGAGGCGCGCGGCGATGTTCACGGCGCCCCACCCCCCCGCCCCCTCCCCGCACAAACTACGTGCGGAGAGGGGGAGAAGGGCGGCGTAGCGCGGGCTTTCGTGACGCTACCGCGCCCGGGCTGAGAAGTGACGCAGGCTAGATCCTTCGGCGCGCGTGGGGTGTGCCACGGGCGAGTAAGGCGCGCCTGCGCCTCAGGATGACAACTGGTGCGCGCCCATCCTTCTTTGAGGTGCGAGCAGCACCCGGTGGCATCCGGCGTTAAGGTCTCCCCCTCCCCTGCGAAGCGGGGGAGGGGGCCGGGGGGAGGGGGCTGCCGTAGCATGCGACGAACCCCATCGAACCGCCACCTGCCGTTCTCCCCCTCTCCCGGCGCAGTTTGCCGGGGGAGGGGGCCGGGGGGAGGGGCCACCCGCAGCATGCAAGGCACCCCATCGAACCCCCACCTGACATCCTCACAAACTCTCCCCCTCTCCCGGCGCAGTTTGCTGGGGGAGGGGGTCGGGGGGAGGGGCCGCCGCGGGGAGAGGGCCAGGGGAAGGGGCCGATGCAGATCCACGACTAATCCACCAGCTCGTACAGCGCGTACCGCCGGAACACGCGCGCGCTGTGGCGGCTGATGCGGACCGACTCGTTGTCGGCCTGCATCAGCGCGTGGATCACCGACCGATACCCGTTCTCGTCCGCCACGCGCCGCACCTCGTCCGTAAGAAACGTCCCTAATCCCATCCCACGCGCTTCCGGAGCCGACGCGAGCGTCTTGAGAACGACGCGCGTCGGGCGGCCATTCGACGCCGAGAGCAGGTCCGGGAACGCGAACACGAACCCGAGCAGCCGCCCGTCCGCATCCTCCGCCAGGCGCACCATCTCCGGATCCAGCAGCGGGCGCAGCGGCAGGTAGCGCGCGCGGAACTCGTCGAACTCGATGGGCGAGTAATACAGGTTCTCGGCGAACGCGGTGCGGCTCAGCTCGAAGATCGCGCGCAGTTCGTCGTCGAACCGGCCCGGGTCCAGCGGGCGGATGGTCGCGCCGCGCGCTCTCACCCGCTCGGCAAGCTCGTCGCGGCGCGGGTCGGCCGTGCCAAGGTCCTCCACGATGGCGCTCTCGTACGTGGCGCCCACGCGGAAGCCGGCCGCCTGAAAGTCGAGCGGGTAGTCCGCGGGATTCGAGGGTTCGGAAAGGAATGGGGGCTCGGGGTCGCCGTCTCGTGGCTCCGGCGGCAGCGCCAGGCGGTAGCGGCCCCACGTGCTGCCGTTCATCGGGCCGAGAATGCGGTCGGCACCCTGCTCGCGCAGTCGCTGGACCGCGTGCTTCAGCAGGTACGTGCCGGATTTTGGATCGGTGCTCTCGTAGTGGCCGATGAGCCCCGTGTAGCCCGGCGCCCCCTGCACTTCGACCGCGATCGTGCACGAGAGCCTTGCGATCGGAATCCCCCGTTCCTTCACCAGCATGCAGCGCGAGCCGGGTGGAACGGGCTCGTCGGGCGTCGCGTATCCCACGCGGTCGCGAAGAGCATTGAATTTCGCGATCTCGACGTCGTCCCTTTCAAACTCCTGCACCGGGCCGCGCGAACGCTTCACAGGCTCACGTTTGCGCGTCACGAGACTGCCTCCTTGCGGCCGAAGAGCAGGAGCACGGGAAGAAGGAAGAGGTCCGCGAGCATCGCTCCGACGATGGAGAGTGACGCTACGATGCCGAAGTAGGCGATCGATTGCGAGCTGCTCGTCGCCAGCACCGCGAATCCGATGGCCAGAACCATCGACGCGAACACGACGGCGCGCCCCGTCTCGCGGTACGTGCGCCCGACCGCCTCCTCGCGCGAAAGCCCGGCCTGCCGCTCGGACCGGTAGCGAAAGAGGAAGTGGATGGTATCGTCCACGGCGATCCCCAGCACGATGGCTCCGATGGTGGCCGTGGCGATGTCCAGCGGAATGCCCGTCCATCCCATGATGCCAAAGACGAGCGCCACGGGAAACAGGTTGGTCGGCACCGCCGCGAGGGTCAGCGGAAGCGAGCGGAGGAGGAGGCCGACCATGGCGAAGACGATTACGGTGGAGATCGCCAGCCCCCAGATGGTGCCGCTGACGACGTAGTCCACAATGCGCAGGTACAGCGGCAGATAGCCTGATGCGCGAAGGATGACTCCGTCGGGGAGCACCCGGTCGCCCTCCTTCTCCAGCGCGCGCACCGTCCCGGCGAACCCGCGCGTGCTGGTCATCGGCACGAAGGCCGTCACGCGCGCCTCGCGTCCATCGGCCGACAGGTACGGACCGCCGGGCATCGCGCGAAAATCCGCCACCCCGAAGGTCCGGCCTACGTCGGGGCGCGCGTCGGCCCGGCGCTGCCACTGAGCGATGCCCTGGATCACCTGCGCGTTCAGTACGCCGCCCGGCGCGCGCACCACGAACTCCAGCGGCGTGTAGTTGCCGGCGTTCTGCTCGATCCATCGGCTGTCGGTGCGCGCCACGTGGTCCGGCGGCAGCAGCTCGATCGTGTACGTATCCGCCCTCACCCGCGCGGCGCCCGCGAGCAGGATGGCGGTGATGATCGCCATCGACCCCAGCACTGCCCAGCGGCGGCGGGTAACGTGGGTGGAAAGCGCGGCGAGCACGCGATCGAGGCGGTCGCCCTGTGGCCGCTCGGGTGGGGGCGGCACGTCCCAGATGGCCAGCGCCGCCGTGCCGACGAGTAGCGTCATCACCCAGAGGATGAGCATGCCGACGGCCGCGAACATCCCCAAGTCGCGGATGGCCGGCATGCGCGAGCTGGCCAGCGCCAGGAACCCCGCCGCGGTGGTGAGCGCCGTGAACAGGTTGGGGCGCGCCACCCACGCCGCGCTGCGCGCCACCAGCTCGCGCCGCGCATCCCGGTCCAGCGCTCCCGCCGCCCGCCGCTCCGCGTAGTAGTGGGCGACCAGGTGGATGGCGTCCGAAAGGCCGATCACCAGCACCAGCATGGGAAGGATGCTGGTCACCTGCGTGAACGGGCGCCCGGTGAGCACGAACAGCCCCGTGGTCACGGACGAGACCACGACTGGCGGGATGAGCGCGATGGCGACCGCCCGCCAGCGGCGCAGGGCCACCCACAGCAGCGCGCCCATCACCAGGAAGGCGATGCCCAGGAAGAACCCGCTGTCCTTGATGGTCTGCCGGTTCAGCGCATCGTACAGCACGCCGATGCCGGCGAAGTGCGCCGGCCGCCCCGCGACCCCCAGCGTGGCCGCCACCTCCGCGCGGATGCGGTCCAGGATGTCGCCGCGCACCGCGTCGATGTCGTCGCGCGCGGCCATCTGCACCAGCAGCGTCGCCGTACGTCCATCCTCCGAGACGAGCCCGGCCTTCTGCAGGTACGCGCGCGCCTGCGCCCCCGTGCCCAGGCTGTCGGCCAGGATGGCGGGCGCCGTCACCAGCTGCACGCCGTCTATGCGCCGCAGCCGGTCCACCGTCCGCCGCTGAAGCTGCGCCTCGTCCGCCGCCAGCGCGTCGCCGGGCGCGCGATAGGCGATGGCGACCACCTCGTCGTTCGCGAACTCGCGCACGAACTGGCGGTAGCGCACGAGCGCCGGATCGTCGTCCACGAACCACACCGACAGCGAGTTGTCGGGCTTGAGCGCCGCCCCGGCCATCGCCAGCGGCGCCACGGCTACGAGCAACGCCAGGAGCGTCGTCCAGGGGCGGGTGGCGACGAGCTTCAGGATGTGGTAGAGGCGAGAGTGCGGCGGCATGGCGGGCGGGTGAGGAGGCACGCGGGGCGGAGTGGGAAACATAGTGTCCGCGGCGTGGCCGCGACACAATCCCGAGCGCTGCACGTCTGGCCCGGCGCCCGGCGAGTGGCTACCGTTCAGGCCTGTCGATGATCCGGACGAACGAGTTGTCGATTTCGCCGATGCTCGTTCGTCGCATGGATAGAACGGGGATGAACCCCGGCCACCAACCTACCAATCAGGAGCGGAAGCAATGCGAGTCATGGTGATCGTAAAGGCCAGCGCGGACTCGGAAGCCGGTGTGATGCCGCACCAGGATCTGCTCGTGGCGATGGGCGCCTACAACGAGGAGCTGGTGAAGGCGGGGATCATGCTGGCCGGCGAGGGGCTGCACCCCAGCAGCCGCGGCAAGCGCGTGCGCTTTACCAGCGGCGGCCACACGGTGGTCGACGGCCCGTTCTCGGAAACCAAGGAGCTGGTCGCCGGCTTCTGGCTCTGGCAGGTGAGCTCGATGGAGGAGGCGGTGGAGTGGGCACGGCGCTGCCCCAACCCCATGCCCGGCACCGAGGCCGAGCTGGAGATCCGCCCGGTGTTCGAGAACGAGGACTTCGGCGAGGCGTTCACCCCCGAGCTGCAGGAGCTGGAAGACCGGCTGCGCGCCGAGGTCGCCGCGCGCCAGTAGAGCCCCGGCGCCATGCACACCGGGCGCTGACGGAAGATCCCGCGGGGCACCCGAGCTGCCCCGCGGGCTTCGGCGCGGCGACTTGATTAATTTCCGACATTTCGTGAGATTGGGGAACCTGCACACGCAGGCTCTCTCCTCCCCCATCACGGAGCTCCCGATGCGCAAGTTGAAGCTGGAATCGCTGCAGGTTGAATCGTTCGACACCGCGCCGGCCGCGGGTGAGCGCGGCACCATGTACGCCCACCAGCAGCACCACACGATCGAGACCTACGACATCGTAGAGTGTGGCGACACCAGGTACTTCGATTGTACGTACGGCTGCTCGATCAACACTAACTGCGCGACCGGCTGCCAGGAAACGAGCCTCGACTGCGCCTAGTCACGGACGGATCGGGGGCGTGCGCAAAGCTTCACCTGCGCACCTCCCCGAGCCTTGCAGTACCCTCCCCACCGAAGCACAATTCTCTCCGCGGACCGTTGCTCGCCTCACCATCCTGACGGACGGCAGGCCCACTTCTGCCCAGGAACGCCATGCATCCCAACGCAGCGCTCATCCACCGGTTCTACGACTCGTTCTCGGCGCTGGACGCCGCGGGGATGGCAGCGTGCTACCACCCCGAGGTCGTCTTCAGCGACCCCGCGTTCGGCGAGTTGCGCGGGCCGGAGGCGGGCGCCATGTGGGCCATGCTCTGCGCCCGCGCCACCGACCTGGAGGTCACTGCGTCCAACGTGCAGGCCGACGATGAGCGCGGCAGCGCGCACTGGGACGCGCGCTACACCTTTGGCCAGACCGGGCGAAAGGTGCTCAACCAGATCGACGCGGAGTTCGAGTTCCGCGACGGGCTGATCATGCGCCACACCGACACGTTCTCCTTCTGGAAGTGGGCGCGCCAGGCGCTCGGCCCCGCGGGATTCGCCCTCGGCTGGACGCCCCCGCTGCAGAACAAGGTGCGCTCGATGGCGCGGCAGGGCCTGGACAAGTACATGCGGGAGAGCGGCACGAGCGCGAATGCGGAGCCGACCTGAAGCGGCAATGTCCGTAGCGGGCCGCTACGGAGTGTGCGACGTGGACCACGACGTTCGATTCATCGGAGCGTCTGGCCGTTGACTCCTCGGAGCAGGAGCCATGAAGCAACGATCGTTCGTCCACAGCCATCCCGAAATCGTGAGCGGAGAACCCGTCTTCGTGGGAACCCGCGTTCCTGCCCGGAATCTGCTCGAGTGGATCGAGGGCGGGTCCACGATCGACGAATTCCTCGACAATTTCCCGTCGGTTACGCGTGAACAGGTGGTCGGCTTTCTAGCACAAGCAGAAGTGGTCCAAGTCGGTCCGCAGTATCAGTAATCCTCTAATCGAGAATCCCCTGTTCGAGCCTCGACGGTATCGGCGCAGAGGTAGAGCACGTTGTTCCCCCGGCCGCCGAAGGTGAAGTTGGCCAGTCGGGCGCTAGAATCCCGCCGATCAGGCCAGCCTCAATCCCGTTGGCGGATGGATGTTCGCTCCACCGCCGTAGACGGATCTTCAATACGGCAGACTGCCTTCTCCACTTCTTTCCTTCTCCGGCCCCCAAGCAACCGTGATCAAGCTCGTGTTCATTCCCTTCCTGATGCTCTGCTCGAGCGCCCTGATGGCGCTGGCCTGGCTGGGGCACCTGCGCTATCGCGACAGCATCAGCTTCTGGGTCGCGCTGGGCCTGAGTTGGCTGCTGGTGCTGCCCGAGTACGTGCTCAACGTGGGCGCTACCCGGTACGGGTACGGCACCTACACCGGCGCCCAGATGGCCTCGTTTCACCTCGCCTTCGGGGTGGTGGCCGTGGCGCTGGTCGCGCACTTCGTGCTGGGCGAGGCGCTGACTGCGATGCAGTGGATCGGCTTCGCGCTGCTGGCGGTGGCGACGGTGTTCATCACCTGGCGCCCGTGACGCGCGTTGGCCATCGCAGAGCGCGGCCACCCTGACAAGTCCTCGTGGAATGGATCGCGGGTGGGGCTACCCTCGACGAACTCCTCAATAACTTCCCGTCGGTCACTCGTGAGCAGGCAGTCGGCTTCCTGGAGCAAGCCTGTGAAGCATTCTTGTTCAGGGTGATGGTCGGACGATGAAGCAGGTTCCCGCACTCGCTACCTGCGGGCCGTGCTCCACCTACACTGGATCAAGCGAAGATGGGCAAACGCAAGCGGAGGCTGACCGCGGCGGAGAAAGCCGAGAAGAAGCGCAGGAAGGCGGAGTTCAGGACCGTGTTCATCGGCGGTAAGCAGAAGCGCGTCCGTCGCCCTCCCACGATCGACGGGATGGACGTGGAGGAGTTCATCCGCCGGAACGCCGACCCGGCCTTTCTGCACGAGATGGGGATGTGGGAGCTGATGGAGGAGCCGGACTTGTCCGAAGAGGCTGCGGGGCGGGCGCCTGGCGGTCGCTATCCTGAACCCGAGGCGCTTGTGATGAAGCACAACCTGCAACTCACCGCCGTGATCGAGCGAGAAGGCGACGGGTTCGTGAGCCTGTGCCCGGAACTGGATATTGCCAGTCAGGGTGACACGGTTGAGGAAGCCCGGGCGAACCTGATCGAGGCGCTGGAGCTTCACTTCGAAGTAGCCGATGATTCGGAAATCTCGCGCCACCTTTGATCCCGTCGTGCAGCATAAGGAGCTTCGGACAGGGACTCTGCTTTTCATCATCGGACAAGCTGGCGTACCGCGGGCGCTGGTTGAGGCCTGAAGGGTGCAGCCCCGGGCTCACCTCCCGCGGCTGCCGTTCGTCGCTCTCCGTTCCGCAACGCGCGCCGCCGTACCACCTCCACCCACGCCTCGCCTGTACACCGTGACGCCAGCCAACTTCTCCCGGTGGACCAACTACCATCCAGTCTCGGTCGCCACGTAGAGATCACGCCAGCGTAGCGAACCCACTTCCGCAACACGTTGGCTGTGCTACTCGCTACCGCAACCTAACCGGCTATCTAGCACAAACTTAGATCCGAGCTTCGTTACCACGGATGGATCTGAGATTCGCAGGAAGCTGATGGTGATGAGCAGGGGCTCCAACCACGCTCATCCGGAGACCGTCAGCGAGTGCACAACAACTCGATCTTGCGGTCCACTCCCTATGCTATATTTTGCATTTTGTGTCCTCACCCGGCCCAAATACTCCCTTCTCAAGATACCAGATGCCCGACCTGACCGTCGCGCGCGGCACCTTACACAAAGGCGCGCCCTGCTGGACACTGACAACCGATTCCGGCGAAACGTTATTTGTCCTTGGTGATCTTTCGAAGGTGCGGGACGGAGACACCGTCGTGGCCGCTGGGCAGATCTCCGCGCAGGGGTTCTGCGGCGGCCCGACACTCGTGGTGCACTGGATTGGCACGAACACTGGCGGCGCTGACGCCCTGCCCGACTCCGTGATTCGGGACATCACGGTCAAGGTAACGCTCAGTTCAATGGACCTGAGCCCCCGCTTCCGCTTAGAGGGGAAGTCTCTCGCCCTCACCGCAGACGGCTCCAACTGGGTCGGGTACTTTGCCAAAGTGACTGTGCAGGGAAAGCTCGACATCTACTTCGAAAGCGCGGCTTGGGATTTTCAGGAGTTCACGTTACTGGTCGAAGCCGTTGATTCGACGAGCGGGAAAACGTACAAGTCAGATTTTCCGCCTGTTAAGGAAAAGAAGGGGTATGTAGCGATCTCAAAGACCCTCGACGTGGGAGCCCGCGTATGAAATTCGGCCTCGTAACCGCCGTGCTTCTGACTACTAGCTCTGCATCCGTAGCCGCAGGGCAAACCGTGATGGAAGACGCGAATGGTCGCTCGAGCTACATTGTTCCGAGGGCGGGTGCGCTACTCGGAATCAACACTGCAGCTTCCAGTGCCGAGCTTGGATTCTACCGTCTAAAATCGGACCGTCCGATTTTCGGTGGTGCCTCGGTACAAGCTGCCACCAAGGAGGGCCTAAGCCCCATCTTCGGTTCCGGGGACGCCCGATCCGGCGTGGCGATTGAAGCACTGATCGGCCTCAAAGGTAAGCTCGGTGGAACTGGTGCTCGCACGCCTAGTGCTGCCGTGGGTATACGTGCGCGGCGAGCCTGGTCAGAGATCGCCTTGGCGAATCTCTCGACGCCCGCATCGCCGATTGATAAGGAGATCCGATTCTCGACCGACCTGGCATTGCACTTGTCCCTCGCAATTCCAAAGTCACTCCTGCCGCGATCCATGATAGTGGCTGTAGCGGGCGGTCGTCGCACGCTCGATAACTATACTGATCTAACTAAGGTGTCGGTGCGCACAGTCTCGACGGCCCAAACCACCGACGGCCGCACCGTCGAGATAGCCACAACCGAAGAGGCTCGCACGGGATCCTACAGTCGGCAGCATCACAACTTCGTGGATGTTGACGCTACTATGTCGCTGCTTCCCAACGCCTCGATCCGTGGGTTCGGTCGTTTCCTCCCGGGGCGTGAGGAAGGTAGTGTGGGTCGAAATAGTGGCGGTTTCGACATTGGAATACACAAACGCGGTGGGGATGCGATCCTGGACAGGCGTGTCGGCTTGGTATTCCAAGTCAACGAGAATCTTCCCGGGACCAGGCGAAAAGACTTCGTCGACCGTATCAGCATTGGACTAGTAGTAAACGCAATTCCGGTAGCACGGGCTCTTCTCAACGCCCTCTCACAGTAATCCAGGTTGGAATGGGGAGGTGCACGGACTACGCGTGGGGCGCAGTGAGCGTGCCTCCCCCGCTTCCTGAGCCGGCCGCCGCGGGCGTCCGCTCCCCCGGCGGCCGTTTTCAATCGATAGCTCAACTCGTCAGCCGCCGCACCACCTCCGCCGCGCCGCGCTTGTAGACGGTCAGGCACACCAGCTCGCCTTGGGGGTCGATCACCATCCAGTCCCGGTATCCGTGGCGCTTCTTGATCGTGTAGCCGGTCTGCGGCTCTGGCGCGGGCGCTTCGGGCTTCTGCTTGGTAGGCATGCTGGTCTCCGTCTCTCTTGACCCTCGCCGCCCGGCAGGGCTACACTTGCGGTAGCGGGCGGCCTTCGGGTCCGTTCGCGGGGTGAGGCTGGCCAGTCTTCTTCGCGGGAGTAACGGTCAGCCTTTTCTTTTGTCCCTGCTGGTCACAAATATACTAAACCAGTAGGCGCTGGTCAAGTGTAACATAAACCATGAATCATGATGGATGCAGCCAGTGAGCGCGCACGATTCCGAGATGCGGTTGATCGTTTACGCGAGTCTACCGGCGTCTCGATGGATGAGGTCGCAAAGGAGTTCGGCGTGAGCCTGAACCTCGCGCATCGCTGGCGCGCTGAAACCGGCCGCCACAAGCCACGTGCGGGCTGGGAGGTGGTGCTGGCGGATATGGCTGCACAGGGCGCGGCGACGAATCGAGAGCGCGCTGAGGCAGCCGAGCGGCTTGCGCTGGAACTGCGTACGGTTTGATGCGCCGAATAGCTGCTGCTATGTAGAGTGCTTTCTACAACGGACTGGATACCACAAGATGCAAGTTGCCTTGGAAAAAACGTGGCTCGACTACCTGACCGCGATCGGTGCGATCACGACGCCAATTTTAGTCCTCGCGCTAACGGCGCTTGGATGGCGCCTCCGCACAAGAATAGAACGGCGCTTCGCGTTAGAGGATCAAATGAGGGAGGATCGGATCGCCGTTTATCACGGGATACTCGAACCGTTCATACTCCTGCTGATGACGAAAGCAGCTTGGGATTCGGAGCCGAAAAATCGGGGCAAGAACAAAGACGAGGTAGCGGCCCGCATGCTACTGTCACTCGAATATCGCCAACTTGCCTTTCGACTCTCCTTGATCGGCTCCGATCCCGTCGTAAGTGCCTATGTTCGATTGGTGACGTATTTCTCCTCGCGCGATAGTAGCCTACCTGCTGGGCGTGAGGAAGCACGCATGACCATCGAACTGCTGAGTAAGTTCCTTCTGGAGATACGGCGAAGCATGGGGAATGAACAAACAACTATCACTCAGCGCCAGATGGTCGAGTGGTTCGTTGCAGAAAAGGATCTCTTGTCAGGGGCCTAACCCGCGCAACGGTCCCTTCGTGGCTACTAAATGGATGAAGTCGCGGCGGATCGGCGTCAGCCTAAACCTCGCCCATCGCTGGCGAGCCGAAACCGGCCGCCACAGCCGAGCGCGGGCTGGGTAGCGGTGCTAGCCGGCATGGCCGAACGAGGCGCGGCTGCTAATCGCGAGCGGGCGGAGGCGGCGGGAGCGACTTGCGGCCGAACTCCTGAAAGGAATATGACTCACCACTGTTAGAAATATTATGCACACTCTCTCGGTTTACACGGGTGCGGTTCTCCTAGGCGTTACGGCGATAGCCTTGAACAGGCTAGCCAAGCCCCAAGACACTCATTTTACCCTCAGCCGTAGTACATCCCAACCGGTACTCTTTTGGCACCGACGTAAACCCCTGGATGTATTCCGCACCAAATTTCGAGATGCGCTACGTCAAATGGAGTGGTCGATTGACCGTGCGGCCCCCTTTCTGCTTCTGCTCTTCATATTCGCGTTTTTCGTTATTGTAAGTTCATTCATGGCGAGCTTACCGTTGCTTGCCTGGATAACGCTCCTTTTCTTTTTCTTTTGCATCTATCTATACGGCCGTTCCCAATATCAGATGTTGTACTGCTTGCATGCCTGCCATCACCTTGCCTTTGGCTCCGACCGTCCTAAGTGGGTGCAGTTGCAAGGCCATGCACGACTACCTTCACGTGTTTACTACGAAGATTCCCGCATTATCTCAGTGGAGTTTAGGGTTGTAAATAGTGAACTTCGACTGTTGCACCCGGCTTTTACTGCAAGAGAATCGTTTGACCACGATAACGCGGCGGTGTCTTTAACGGCTCTAGCTTCCGCTATTGACGCACTGGAATTGGAACTCGTTGCAGGTGGATGTGAGATTGCCGGCAATTTGATGCAGTCTCAGCTACTGGACGCGACGCGAATCAATTTTCAATGGAGTTGTCATTTCCCGAAGTCTGGGACTCACGAAATTGCTCTTGTCGCGCGTCAGGTCACCTCGACAGGCAAGGTGGACTTAGGCCGAGTAGAACATTCTGTTCGGGTAGTAAAGTTCGGTCCATTCACTCAGCGGCAAGTGTGGGTGGTGGCAAGTATCTCCGCGGTGTTCGCGGGTGTGATTGCAGTCGCGAAGACTCTGCAAGAACTCGGTCTGTTCTAACGCGCCGTTCCACGCCCCTGCTTGACACCCCCCCCCACCCACGCTTACGTTCCCGCTTCCCGAACGGCCGTTCGAACGATCGTTCGATAGAGTGGCGGCACGGAAACGGCGGAGGGCTCTGGCCCACCGCCGCTCGCCGTGAGCGCACCCTGAGATACTGAGCCCTTCGCCCCCGCACGGAGACGAACGGATGGCCCGCTATACCGAAGAAGAGCTGAAGGAAAAGGTCCACAACGGCTTCATCGTCGAGTATCCCGACGAGATGACCGAGGGCTACCGGAAAGCGTTGATCGTGCAGCTGATGGTGCAGGCCGACACGGAGCTCGTCTCCGCGCCGGCGTACTTCGGCGCGGCCAAGGACGCCCCGTCGACGAACACGATGGTGAGCGCCACGGCCATCATCCAGGACGAGCTGGCACACGCCAACATCGCCTACCGCCTGCTGGAAGACCTGGGGCTCGACAAGGAACAGCTGGTGTACGGCCGGCAGCCGCACGAGTTCAAGCATCCGTACGGCTTCGACCATCCGCTGGAGAACTGGGCGGAGCTCGTGGTCGCCAACGGCCTGTACGACCGCGCGGGCATCACGCTGCTGGGCGACGTCTTCAAGAACACGTCGTACGGCCCGCTCAAGCGCGCTCTGGTGAAGGTGGACCAGGAAGAAACCTTCCACCTGCGCCACGGCGAGATGTGGATGAAGCGCCTCGCCAACGCCGGCGGCGAGGCCAAGGAGCAGATCCAGCGCGCGGTGGACTGGATGTTCCCCATGGCGGTGGAGTGGTTCGGCCTGCCCGACGACATGAAGCGCCACTCGGGCCAGCTGGACTACAAGCTCAAGGGGATGACCAACGACGAGCTTCGGCAGACGTGGATGCAGTCTACGGTGCCGCTCTGCGAGGGGCTGGGCATCAAGGTACCCGCGCACTGGAGCGAGGACGAGCAGAAGTTCGTGCTGGACTTCGCCTTCCCCTGCCAGTACGACGAAGACGAGAAGCGCTGGCTGTTCGGCGAGGGCCAGATCAGCTGGGAAGCCGTGTTCGAGCGCTGGAAGCGCCGCGGCCCAGCGAACAAGCAGTTCATCGAGGCCATCCAGGACGGCCGCGGCTTCCGCGCCCAGCTGGCTGCCGCCTGATGGCCTGCGCCACGAGCCCCGACCGGTTCGGGGCCGAGGACGGCGGCGTCGCCGTTCTCGACGAGCCCCGCGCCTATCCCGTTCCGCCCGAGGCGCGCACGGGCCCGCTGTGGGATGCGCTTCGCGAGGTGATGGATCCCGAGATCCCCATCTCGCTGGTGGACCTGGGGCTGATCTACGACGTGCGCCAGGACGGCGGATCGGTGGAGGTGGACCTTACGTTCACCGCTACGGCCTGCCCCTGCATGGCGTTCATCCACTACGACATCCAGGACCGCCTGCAGCGCGAGCCGGGCGTCGATGAAGTACGGGTGATCGAGACTTGGACCCCCGCGTGGACCAAGTCGCGGATTTCGCCCGAAGGCAGGGCGGCGCTGAAGACCTTCGGCGTGTCGATGTAGGGGATAGTACCAGGTGCCGAGTACCAGGTGCCAAGGTCCGGCACATGGTACCTGGCACTTGGCACTTCAGCATTCACTAGCACTCACGCACTTCCGTGATCGAACCGGTCTTCGAAGTCTTCGCCCGCAAGAACCGCGGCGAGCCGCTGCGGCACATCGGCTTCGTGAACGCCATGAACGGCGACCTGGCGCGCATCTACGCGTGGAAGGAATACGACGAGCAGAACTGGGAAGAGATGTGCGTGATCCCGCGATCCGCCATCATCCCGGTAGATCCCGAGCACAGCACCTTCGTGACGATGATGGGACAGGACGGCGCACAGGAGATCGTCCACACGCGCGGCACCGGCTCGTATGGCGGCAACGAGATGGCCGTGAAGGAGGCCCGATGAGCGTCGCCTCTCCGGAAGCACGCATCGAATCCGCATCGGAGCTCTCCGACGAGTCGCGCCAGGCGCTGCGCGACCTGATCCTGTCGCTGGCCGACAGCAAGCGCGTCTTGGGGCTGCGCTACAGCGAGCGCATGCTGGGCGCGCCCACGCTCGAGGCGGGAATCGCCGCGTCGTCCATGGCGCAGGACGAGTGGGGCCACGCGCGCCTCACCTATGCGCTGCTGGGCGACTTCGGCGACGAGCCCAAGGTGCTGGAGCACGAGCGCCCGGCCGCCGAGTACCGCAGCCACCCCGCGCTGGACGCCGGGTTCGAATCGTGGAGCGACTTCATCGCCTGCATCCTGCTGATCGACACGGCGCTCGCCACGCAGTACGGCGCGCTGGCCGACAGCCGCTACACGCCGGCGCTCAACCGCGTGCAGAAGATGCTGGACGAGGAGCGCTTTCACTTCCAGTACGCCACCGGCTGGGTGCGCAAGATCGCCTCGATCGACGAGCTGCGCCCCGAGCTGCAGAGCTCGCTCTGCCGCTACATGCCGCAGGCGCTGCAGTGGCTGGGGGACGATGCGGCCGCGGGCACGCAGCGGCTGACGAGCGAGGGGCTGTCCGCGTACGACCCCACGACGCTCCGCCAGCGCTTCCTGGCCAAGGTGGGACCGGTGCTGGAGGAGATCGGGATGGCGGAGGCGCTGGACGTGTCGCGCGGTGCGGAGGGCTTCGCCTGCGGCACGGCGCTCGACTGGATTGGATGGAACGAGCGCACCCGCCGCACGGGTGGCGAGCTGGACGAGGTGACGGCCGCCCGCGCCCGCGGCGACAAGAACCGCGCCCTGCTGCTGGACTGATGGCCGAGCCCCGCGCCGAACCGGCCCGGGTGGACGGGCTCCCGGAGTCTGCCCCCTGCCCGTTCTGCGACGGAACGGATACGAAGCTGCTCAACCCGTTCGGCGGGCAGCTTTCGGTGGCGCAGTACTGGTGCAACCACTGCCGCACGGGCTTCGAGTTCATCAAGTGGGACGACCACGACGACTGAACCAGGCAGAACAGCAGCACGCAGAGGGCGCAGAGGATAACGGAGAGGACGCAGAGAACCGAATGGGGTTCTCTGCGTCCTCTCTTTTTACTCTGCGTCCTCTGCGTGAAACCGCCGTTCCAGGATCAGAGGCCGCCGAACGGGGTGCCGCCGCTGTCCTGCTGCTGCGGGGTCTGCCGCACGCGCGGCGGCCGGCCGAACGTGTACTGCAGCGTCAGGTGCAGCGCGCGCGAGGTCTGCGTCCGCTCGGTGAGCTGGATGATGTTGTCGTCACCCGCCTGGATGCGGAAGCGCATCGTGTTGAACGGGTCCGACACGCGCAGCGTCAGGTTCATCTTCTCGCCGTACAGCTTCTGCCGGACGGACAGGTTGGCCATCTGCATGGCGGCGAAGCGGCCGCCCTCGATCTGCATGGGAGCGCGGTACTGGTACTGCGCCGTGAACGAGGTGCGGGGCGTGAAGTTGTAGGTGCCGTTGAACTTCGCCATCCACGTCACCGCGTCGGTAGCCAGGCTCGACTCACCGCCGGTGCCCGACGTGACCATCTTGAAGACGTTGAACGACGCCAGGCCGTTGAACGTCTGGCCCAGGCGCAGCGATCCGTTCAGGTCCGTGCCCCAGGAGGTTCCCGTGTCCAGGTTCTTGAAGCTCACCGAGGTCACCTCGCGCCCGTTCACCACGTCGTCCGTGTCCACGACGGCGCGGATGATGTCGGTGGTGCGGCGGTAGAAGGGCGAGAACTGAAGCGATCCCAGCGCGCCCGAGTGCTGAAGGCTCAGCTCCAGGGCGTCGGTGTACTCCGGGTTCAACCGGGGGTTGCCCACGAAAACGTTCTGGATGTCGAAGAACGTGGGGAACGGGTTCAGCTGCCCGCTGCCGGGCCGGTTGATGCGGCGCGAGTAGCTGAGCTTGGTCTGCGTGTTGTCGCTCACCTTGTAGCTCACCAGCCCGCTCGGAAAGAAGCTGGTGTAGTCGTACGGAAAGCTTTCCCCGGAGTTGGCCAGCGAGAAGTCGCGGCTGGCGTACTCCGCCCGCAGCCCGCCCTGCAGCTCCAGCTTGCCGATGCCGTGGCTGTACACGCCGTAGATGGCGTTCACGGTCTCGTCGAACTCCAGCGCGTTGCTCAGTTCGCTGGGTGCCCACACCCCGGTGCCCAGCGGGTCTTCGCGCACGTCGAAGTCACGGTCCAGCAGGCGCGAGGTGCCCTTGTACCCCGTCTCCAGCTTCGTGCGCTGCCCGAACGACCGCGTGTAGTCGGCCTGCGCGGTGAACTGGTACATCGTCAGCGCGGTGACGTTCTGCTCCGCGTCCCTCAAGCCCAGGCCGGGGGCCGTCTGGCGCCAGAGATCCACGCGGTCCTCGTCGGCCAGGCGATTGGCGCGCACCTCGGCCGAGAACTCGTGCCGCTGCGGCTGGTACGTGCGCTTGAAGGCCAGGGTGTAGTCCGCCATGAAGGCGTCGGTCTGCGTGTCGCGCACCCGCTGGTACTCGTCGAGCAGTAGCCGCGAGCCGTTGAACACGCCGTAGGCGCTCAGCGCGTTTTCGTTGGAGTTGCGCAGGTTCAGGGCGACCGCGTTGGAAACCACGTCACGCGAGTTCAGCCGGTAGTCCAGGGTGGCGTTCAGGTTGTGGCCGGCGTTTCCGTTGCCGCCGGTGATGTCCTGCTCCGTAAAGGAGAGCGGAGTCCCGCCGGACAGCCGCGTGCGGTCGTTGATGCCGCCCACGGTGCGGTCGTCGGTGCTGTAGCCGTAGCTGCCGAAGAAGGTGACGGCACCGGCCTGATACCCCACGTTGCCCGACCCTGCGTAGCGGTCCGCCGTGGACGCCGCCAGCTGAAGGCCGCCGCTGACGCCGAGGTCCACGCCCTGCTTGAGGACGATGTTGATGATGCCGGCCATCCCCTCGGGATCGTACCGGGCCGACGGATTGGCGATCACCTCCACCCGCTCCAGCGTGTTGGCGGGAAGCTGCTTCAGATAGGCGGCCAGCTGCGCGCCGCTGATGGGCGCGGGGCGGCCGTTGATCTGCACCACCACGCCCTCGTTCCCGCGCAGGCTCACCTTGCCATCCGAATCCACCTGCACCGAGGGCACCGACTCCAGCACCTCGCTGGCGCTGGTGGCCGCGGGGGCCACGTCTCGCACGCGGTAGGCGTTGCGGTCCGGCGCGATGGTGACGGCCTGGGCCTGCCCCGTTACCTCGATGGCGTCGAGCATCACGGCGGCGCGTGGCAGGCGGATGCTTCCCGCGTTGGCCCGCGGCGCGGCGGGCGTGACCGAAAAGGTGGAGGTCTGGGGAGCGTACCCCATCATGCTCACCCGGAGCACGTAGTTGCCCGGGCGCAGCCCGTCGATGCGGAACGACCCGTCCGGACGCGCGATGGCGCCGGCGACGAGCGTGGAGTCGGCCGCCCTGCGCACCGCCACGCTGGCCGAGGCCACGGCGGCGCTGGTGCCAGCATCCACCACCGTGCCGCGGACTTCTCCGGGGCCGGCGGCGGGGGGCTGGGGTGCACCGCCCTGCTGGGGCGGGCGCTGGGGGGGTGTCTGGGCCAGGAGCGGGCCGCCGCCGCTCAGGAGCGAGCAGGTAAGGACGGCTAACAGGAATCTCTGCATCGCAGGATCTCTCGGGGTGAGTGGGTGAGCGCTGTACCAGTCTACTGGTACACTAATGATCCAGGACGGTGGAGGCAAGGGTTTCGTTTCGAAGTCGGTCCCGCAGCGCAGGCAACCGGAGTCACGTCCCCCTGACAGCGTTCGCTACGAGACGGGAAGGCCGGAGGTTTCACCCGCCGCGATGAAAGCACTTTACATCACAAACTACTTTCGCGCAAGAGCGACGCTCATGGGAGCCAGTCGAGTCCGCGAGGTCGCCAGAGCGCACCTGTCATCCTGAGTCTGTCACCGTCCTGCGGCCGACCCTGAGGAATGAAAAAGAGGCGCGCGGGCGCCGTCCAAGAATTTGGACGAACTGGATTTTTTCTATTCAGGCCCAGGCGCAGCGTGCCCGCCCGCTCGACGAGCCACGCGGGCCGAAGGATCTACCGGCGGAACCGTACAAGCCTGGGCGCGGCAGCGGTCACGGATGCCTGGACCTCGGCTCCGCGGGGGCCCTCACCCGGCCGCGCTGACACGCGTGCCACCCTCTCCCACAAACAGCCTGGGAGAGGGGGTACACACCAGAGTCGAGTGCACGTCGTCGGGCCCCCGAAGCGCAGCCTCATCACTCCACACGCCGCTTCATGTGTGGCGCGGGTGTCCCATACTCCCGGACGAACCCCGGATTCGATTGTCCGTCCTGTGGCGGGAAAAGTGTTAAAAATATTCAGTGTTTTTGTTATCCACCGTGTTCACCTGTGTTTCATGGGTATACTTCATGTGTCGTCTGTGGCGTCAACTATATCCACTTTACAGGGCCGTTTACCCCTGCTAAGTTTTGCGAACGCCACGACGTGATCTACGCGCGCTAACCCGCCACTGCCTTTCCTTTCCGCCGAGTCGGAGAACGAAAGCGCAGGGCCGCACCAGCCGGCTGGCTGGGCGGCAAATCCCCGGCGCACCCGCGCCCATTCCGCACAGAGGAACCCTCGCATGGAAACTCGCAAGTACGCCTCCCTTGTGGCCGTGGTGCAGGAACACCTGGCCGGCCGCGACTCCGTTGCCCGCGACCTGCTGGCCGGCCTGGTCGACGGCCAGCTTCAGCCCGGGCGCCCCGAAGACCTTCGCTACTTCATCTTCGCCTCGGCACTGTCGCGGCGGCTGCAGTCCGACAAGTCGGCCGAGATCAACCTGTACCTGCGCCGGTACGAAAAGACGCAGATCACCCTGTTCAACCTGCTGGCCGAGCACCTGCCCACCGTGTCCATGGCCGGCCCGCTGGCCAACGAGGTGCTGGCGAGCTTCGTGGGCGGGCACGACGAGGTGACGCTGCTGGACGTGGGCATCGGCTCGGGGCGGCAGGAGGTGGCCCTGGTGCACCTGCTGGCCCAGCGCGGCACCCTGCCCCGCAAGCTGAACGTGGTCGCCATCGAGCCCGACGCGGGAAGCCTGCTGGAGGCCTCCTTCAACCTGGGCGAAGCCGCGGAGGCGCTGGGCTTCGAGCTCGCCTTCCATCCCGTGCACAAGCTGGTGGAAGACCTGGACGAGGCCGACTGGGCGGAGTTCGCCTCGTTCGGCGCGCCGCTGGTGGTGCTGGGCGCCTTTGCCGTGCACCACGTGCGCTCGGCCCCGGAGCGGCGGACGCGCGACGACCTGTTCCACCGCCTGCGCGAGCTCGAGCCGGACGCGGTGGTGCTGTGCGAGCCCAGCAGCAACCACGACTCCCCCGACCTGATGGAGCGGTTCCAGGCCGCCTGGCACCACTTCGGGCTCACCTTTGGCCTGATCGACAGCTTGGAGGTGGATGAGCCGACGAAGGCGGCGATGAAGATGTTCTTTGCGCGCGAGATCGACGACATCGTCGGCAACGCCGAAGAGGCGCGCTTCGAGCGCCACGAGCCGGTGGACAACTGGGTGCGCCGGATGCGCGACGCCGGCTTCGAGCCCTACCCCGAGCTGGAGGCCTTCCAAGGCCGCGAGTCCGGCGGGGTGCGCGTCCGGGCGCGCGACGGCTACCTGGGGCTGGACCACGGCGACGAGACGCTGGTAGCCATCGTCTGCGCCACGCCGGGCGTGCTTGCCGGCGTCGGGGCTCCGCACCCCGCCGAGTTGGCAGCGGTCGCCTGAGGCGATCGGGGGAACGCGGGGCAAACTCCCGCTTTCCGACATCGGCGGCACAGCCGGAGTCGTTCATCCAGTCCACTCCTCCTCGTCCGCAACTGTAACGGGCGAGGGAACATGGCCGCCGCGTCCTTGACAGGGGACGCGACGGCCACATTTATTGTCATTCGCTCCGTCCGCGTCACCGCAATGGATCGCCGCCGCCGCCGTTGCGCGCGGCGGTCCGGCGGCTCTCCCGAACCATCCCTGGCCCGTGACCAACCTCGACCGCATCCCCCAGGACGCCACCGTCAGCGGGGGCAACATCCTTTCCATGCTGGCCGCCATGGGGCCGTTCCGCCGCCGCGGCGAGCAGATCCTGGGCGATCATGGAATCCAGGAGGTGACTCCCGAGGACTGGTATCCGCTGAGGCCGTACGTGGATTCGCTGCTGATGATCGGCGAGAAGATGGGGCCCAACACCCTCTTCCAGATCGGCCGGCAGATTCCCAACCACGTGCCGCTGCCGCCGGGGATCGACACGTTCGAAAAGGTGATGGCGTCGTTCGGCATGGCGTACGACATGAACCACCGCGGGGTGAAGCAGGGCGTGATCCCCTTCACCATCACCGATCCGCGCCACGGCACCATCACCACCGGCACGCCGTATCCGTGCGACTTCGACCGCGGCGTCATCCAGGGCTTCTTCGCCAAGCTGCTCTCCACCCGGCCCATCGTAGACCCGATCGAGGGCCTGCCCTGCAAGGCGCGCGGCGGCGAAACCTGCACCTACGCGATCACCCTCCCCGCGCACTGACGCGGCCCGGCGGAGAGCGACGAAGCCCCGCGGCGCACCTGGCGCCGCGGGGCTTCTTCGTCCGAGCCGTTTCCCAGGACCCGAGTATCCCGCTTGACGGGACACCTCTCACGCGATTATTCATTGAATCGCTCCATGTGCGACAATATCGACGCAACTTCCGGACGGTATCCTCGCTACCGAAAGGTTATCAATGACCGCGTCCAATCACGACTTCCCCATCGCACTCGTCAGCGGCAAAATCATCAGTTCCACGCTGGACGCCACCGGGCCCGGGCCTCATCGCAGGCTCGCCCGGAAGGTCTTCTCCCAGCACAATTTATCGGACATAGCCAGCGACGAGTGGTACCCGTTGTCCTCTTACCTACAGGCCCTCGACGAGGTGGGTATCTCGATGAAGGCGGACTCGCTCTTTCACATCGGACGGAAGCTCAAGTTCCGTGCACCCGCGGGGTTCGAGATCATGAGTTTCGAATCCTTGATGCACTCGCTCCCCATCGCCTTCAACACGCATCATCGGGGGTTGGCGCCTGACGCAATCACGTATGTCATTCACGGCCCGCACCAAGCCACCGTTACCGCCAGCACGCCCTACCCGTGCGACTTCAACCGTGGCCTGCTCCAGAGCGCCTTCACGCTGCTCGGCGCGCGGAGCATCGTAGAAACCGTGGAGGGCACGCCATGCAAGGCACGCGGCGGCGAAACGTGCACGTACCAGATCACTCTTCCGCAAATCTGACGCGGCCCGTTGGCATCCAGAGATCACCAACCTCACGAATGCGGGCGGGCATCGTTTCCACGGTGAAGTCCAGAGGATCGAGAGCGTCGGACAGCTCGCTCCAGGCGAGCGGGGCGGAGACGGTCAGCTCCGGCGTGGCGCGGACGGCGTAGGCGCCGGCCACGTTGGCGCCGCGGCGCGACATCAGGTGGTCCACATACACGCTGTCCCGCGGCCGGAGCGTCGTGGACCGCTCCACCGTCGCCAGCCCCGGCGCGCGCCGGGCTACCTCGCGCGCCAGGCGCTCGGCCACGACACCCGCGGCCCGCACCGTGGTGCCCGGCGGCAGCCGGGCGTAGACGTGCAGGCCGGATCGCCCCGACGTCTTCAACCGGCTCTCCAGCCCCGCATCGCACACCACCTCTCCCGCCACGCGCGCGACTTCCACCACGCAGCTGAACGACGCGCCCGGCATCGGGTCCAGGTCCAGCACCACGTAGTCCTGCTCTTCGACGTCGGGGACGCGCGAATGCCAGGGATCGTGCGAGATGGCGCCGCGCGCGATGGTGAACAGCAGCGTGGCCAGGCCGCCGCCCACCAGCATCCGCTTCCGCTCGCGCCCCACCTGCACGGTTTCGACGCGCACCCCGTCCGGCGTGTCGGGCGGGGCGCTCTGGCGGTAGACCGGGCGCTTGCCGGGCGATCCGGGAAAGTAGGCGACGGCAAGCGGCCGGTCGCGCATCACGGGAAGGACATAGGGCGACATACGCACGTAGTACCGCAGCAGGTCTCCGCGCGTGAACCGCGAGCCCGGATAGGCGACACGGGCGAGTCCGGCGACTTCCAGCATCGCCCCGTCCACCTCGACGGTCCCGCTCCCCTCCCCTTCCTCGATCTCCCGCAGCGCGGCCTCGATGCGCCCCAACCCGCCATCGTCCGCACACTCCGAGGCCGCCGTCACGTCGCGCAGCAGGTCCGCGGCGTTCTTGTCGTCGCGTAGCCCCAGGAAGGTCGAATCGCGCAGCTTTCCGGCGGCCGTCCACTCGGAGTAGCGGATCTCCGCAACCAGGACCGGGTCGGCCCAGTGGTGCGCCTGAACGAGCCGCGGCTTGGGATCGAACGGGCTGGATTCGCGCTCCAGCGACTGCAGCCGGGCATGCAGCGACCGCAGCATCCGCTCGCTGAACCCCTTTCCCGTGTGGCCGACGTAGCGCAGCCGGCCGTCGCCGCCGTACCGGCCCAGCAGCACGGCCCCCAGCTTCCGCGCCGGGTGGGTGGGGTCCGTCCATCCACCGATCACGAATTCCTCCTGCGGCGCCAGCTTCAACTTCAGCCAGTCGCGCGAGCGGACGCCGGGCTGGTAGCGCGCGCCGGTGCGCTTGGCGACGACCCCTTCCCACTGCTCGCAGCGGGCGGCGTCCATCATGGCCCCGCCGTCCGGCGAGGTGGCGCCCAGCCTCACCCGGTCCGTCGCGCGCCCGTCCAGCACGCGCTCCAGCGACGTCCGCCGCTCCGACCAGGGGCGCGGCACCAGCGGGTCGCGGCCGGTGAGCAGCAGGTCGTAGGCGACGTACGCCGCCGGCTGCTCGCACGAAAGGCGTGCGATGGAGCGGGGATTCTCGGTGTGCATGCGACCGGCGAGCGCCTCGAAGCGAACCACCTGGCCCGCGCGCAGGGCGACGATCTCGCCATCCAGCACCAGGTCGGCGCCGTGGCGTTCGCGAAGGTCGCGGAGGGCTGCGACCAGCTCGGGAAACTGGGACGCCTTGTCGTTGCCGTTGCGCGTCAGCAGGACCACGGCCCCCGCGGTGACGATGGCGAAGGCGCGGATGCCATCGTACTTGGGCTCGAACGTCCACTCTCCGCCCGCCGGCAGGTCGCGGGCGAGCGTGGCGAGCATGGGGCGGAACTCCGGCGCCGCGGCCACGTCAGCCCGCGGCGTGCGGCAGCGAATGAGACGCCGGTTTGACTACTTTGTCCACAATAAATCCTCTCGGGACGTCCGTCGTCCACATCGTGCACACGTTGGCTACTTCGTAGCGATAAGGGCCTTGCAGCGCCTTTTCATGTTGCCGGAACCGCCGCGCGCACCTATCGTTGCGCGGCCCCTCGCACGTGCACTTTCCCAAGCAAGGCTTATGCGATCCGCACCGCGATTCGTGACCGCAGCCGGTCTGGCCCTCGCGCTGTTTACGGCATCCCTGGACGCCGCCGCGCAAGGTCCGCTCCCCTCCATCGCCGAAAAGACGCGCGGCATGGACCGCCGCGACGGCTTCGTCCCCGTGTACTGGGACGTCGCCGCCGGCAAGCTGTGGATGGAGATCCCCCGCGCCGGCGAGGAGCTGATCTACGTCGTCTCGCTCCCCTCCGGGCTGGGCTCCAACGACGTGGGGCTGGACCGCGGGCAGATCGGCGGCGAGCGGCTGGTGCGCTTCGACCGCGTGGGCCCCCGCGTGCTGATGGTGCAGCCCAACCAGGCCTACCGCGCGGTGAGCGAAGACCCCGACGAGCGCCGCGCGGTGGAAGAGTCGTTCGCGCAGTCGGTGTTGTGGGGCTTTACCGTCGGGGCCGAGACGGACGGGCGGGTGCTGGTGGATGCGACGGACTTCGTGCTGCGCGACGCGCACGGCGTGATCCCCGCCCTCAAGCGCGCCCGCCAGGGCGACTACAAGCTGGACGCCACCCGCAGCGCGCTGTACCTGCCGAACACCAAGGCGTTTCCGCGCAACACCGAGGTAGAGGTGACGCTCACCTTTACCGGCGACGCCCCGGGCGCCCTCGTCCGCACCGTGGCGCCCACGCCCGAGGCCGTCACGATCCGCCAGCGGCACTCGTTCGTGGCGCTTCCCCCGCCGGGGTACCAGCCGCGCCGCAGCGACCCGCGCGCCGGCTTCTTCGGCATCTCGTTCTTCGACTACGCCACCCCCGTGGGCGAAGAGGTGGTGCAGCGCTACATCTCGCGCCACCGGCTGGAGAAGCGAGATCCCACCGCCGCGGTCAGCGAGCCGGTGCGGCCCATCGTCTACTACGTGGACCGCGGCGCGCCCGAGCCCATCCGCTCGGCGCTGGTGGAGGGGGCGCGCTGGTGGAACCAGGCGTTCGAGGCCGCCGGTTACCGCGACGCGTTCCGGGTGGAGGTGATGCCGCCGGGGATGGACCCGCTGGACGCGCGCTACAACGTCATCCAGTGGGTGCACCGCTCCACGCGCGGATGGAGCTACGGCAACACCGTCACCGACCCGCGTACGGGCGAGATCATCAAGGGCCACGTGTCGCTCGGCAGCCTGCGGGTGCGGCAGGACTACCTGCTGGCCGAGGGGCTGCTGGCGCCGTACGCCACCGGGACGGAGATCCCGCCGGAGATGGAGCGGATGGCGCTGGCCCGCATCCGCCAGCTTTCGGCGCACGAGGTGGGGCACACGCTGGGGCTGGCCCACAACTACGTCGCCAGCGCGCAGGGCCGCGCGTCGGTGATGGACTACCCCCACCCCCAGGTGAGGCTGCGCGCGGACGGCACCATCGACCTGTCCGAGGCGTACACGGCCGAGATCGGGGCCTGGGACAAGCTGGCCATCACCTGGGGATACCAGCACTTTCCCGCGGGGATGGACGAGCGCACCGCGCTGGAAGGGATCCTGGCCGACACCCGCGGGCGCGGGCTGACGTTCGTGACGGACGAGGATGCGCGCGCGCCCGGCGGCCTTCACCCCCAGGCCCACCTGTGGGACAACGGTGCTGACGCCGCCGCCGAGCTTCGGCGCACGATGGCGGTGCGGCGCGCCGCGCTGGAGCGCTTCGGAGAGCGGGCCATCCGCGCGGGACGGCCCTTGGCGACGATCGAGGAGGCGCTGGTGCCGCTGTACCTTCACCACCGCTACCAGGCGGAGGCGGCGGTGAAGGTGCTGGGCGGGATGTCGTACACGTACGCGCTGCGCGGCGACCGGCAGGACCCGCTGACGCCCGTTCCCGCCAGCGTGCAGCGCGCCGCGCTCGAGGCCCTGATGCTGACGCTGGACCCGGCGGAGCTCGCCATGCCTCGGCCTCTGCTGGAGCTGATCCCCCCGCGCCCGTTCACGTACGGCGCGCACCGCGAGCTGTTCAACCGCTGGACGGGGCTGGGCTTCGACGCGGTGTCGCCCGCGGCTTCGGCGGCGGACCTGACGGTGGGGCTGCTGCTGAACGACGAGCGCGCCGCGCGGCTGGTGCAGCAGAACGCCCTGAACCCGGCGATGCCGGGGCTGGAGTGGACGCTGGATCAGCTGGTGCGCGGCACCTTCGGCCGCCGCCACGCCGACCCGTACCTGGCGGAGATCGACCGCGCGGTGGAGCGCGTGGTCGTGGAGCACCTGATGCGCCTCGCGGGCACGGCGCCCATGCCGCAGGTGCGCGCGGTCGCCGCCGGGCAGCTGATGCAGATCCGCACGAGCTACGGCTTCGAGCACACGCCCAGCAGCCCCGAACAGGCGCACCGCGCCCTGCTGACGGCCGACATCACGCGCTTCCTGGAGCGCGAGTACACCCCGGAGCAGCGCATCACGCCGCCCGCCATCCCGCCGGGCGCCCCCATCGGCGACGACGGCGAGTTCTGAACGCAGACCGGCCCCGCGGATCGATTCCGCGGGGCCGGCTCATTCATCGGTGTTCAATGGCTCCTGGCCCGCGGGCCAGGAGGACCCGGGGTTCTACCCCCGGGGATGACACATCTCACCTATCGGGCACCGGCCTCACGAAAGCGGCTGCCCACGTCCCACATGCTCGTCAGCGTGCCGCGGCCAGCGTTCAGTTCCGCGATGGCGGCATTCAGCCGCGCTTCGTTCGCGCGGGAGCTGCGCAGATGCTCCGTGTCGTTGCGGCTGATGCGCCCCGCAATAACGCGGCGCGCAGGGCGGAGTACGCCCAAGAGCCGGCCGATCGTGCGGATCATGTCTACCTCCGTCGTGACAGTCTCAGGGAGTGCGTGCGGACGAAAACGGGCTCGCCAACGCGCGCGCTTCAGAGCAGCGGGTGAAATATAAACTGTACAACACTGACGGCCAAGAGTGCAGATCCGGCCGGCCCCTCCTCACACCGCCTCCACGCGCATCTGCACGCCGATGGCGCGCAGGGTGATGCGGGGCTGGGGGGTGGGCGCCGCGCCCGGGACCGGGCGCAGGCGCCAGCGGCGGGCGAGCGTGGCCAGGGCGAGCACGCCTTCCATCCACGCGAACCCCTCGCCGATGCACTTGCGCGGCCCGCCTCCGAACGGAAAGTACGCGTACCGCGGGTGCGACGCCTCGGCATCGCCCAGCCAGCGCTCGGGGCGAAACTCCAGGGGCTCGCTCCACCACCGCGCGTCGCGGTGCACCACCCAGGGGCTCACCAGCACGATGCTCCCCGCGCGGATGCGGTAGCCCCCCGCCTCGAAGTCCTCCAGCGGCTCCCGCCCGATGGTCCACGCCGGTGGATACAGGCGCATGGATTCCGCCAGCACCGCCCGCGTGTACGGCAGCGCCGGATAGTCGTCCGCGCCGGGCGCGCGGCCGCCGAGAACGGTGCGCAGCTCGTCGTGAAGGCGCGACTCGGCGTCGGGGTTCTGCGCCAGCAGGTGCCACGTCCACGCCAGCGCGTTGGCCGTGGTCTCGTGGCCCGCAAGGAACAACGTCAGCATCTCGTCGCGAAGCTGAAGGTCCGTCATCCCGCCGCCGTCGCCCTCCTCGTCGCGTGCCGCCAGCAGAAGGCCCAGCAGGTCGTCGCGGTCCTCGCCGGAGCGGCGGCGCAGGTCGATGGCGCGGTAGATGGTGGCGTCCAGCTGGCGGCGCGCACGCTTCATCCGCAGGGTGCCGGGTACGGGCAGCCGGTCCAGCAGGGGCGCGAATGGGTTGTGAAGCCGGTCGAAGAGAGCCAGCGAGTCCGTCAGCGAGCGGTTGATCTCCTCCGCCTCGGCTCCTACGTCGGCGCCCATCAGCGTGTCGCCGGCGATGGCTAGCGCCATCCGCGTCATCTCGCGCCCGGTGTCGAACTCCATCCCCGGCCGCCACGACTGGGCCGTGCGCTCGGCGTGACGCACCATGGCGGCGGCCATCGCGGCGATCTTGTCCTTGTGGAACGCGGGCTGCGCCAGGCGCCGCTGGCGCAGGTGAAACTCGCCCTCGCTGGTCAGCAGGCCGTTGCCCAGCAGCACGCGGGCACGCTGCAGGGCCAGGCTCTTGATGAAGTTGCGGTGATGGGTGACCAGGACATCGCGCACCAGGTCCGGGTGCGTCAGCAGGTACGCGCGGCGGTTGGCCAGGTGGAACATCACCACGTCGCCCCAGCGGGCGCTCATGCGCTGGAAGTCGCCCAGCGGGTCGCGGCGAAACGCCAGCAGATGGCGCAGCGAGGGACGCTTCTCCGGCCCGGGGGGATCGGGAAGGTGCGCGAGGCTCGCGGGGGCTGCGGGAAGCGACAGGCTCATTGGGGTCGACCGGATCTCGTCCAGGTGCGGAACGCAAAAGGCGCCAGGGATTTCTCCCCGGCGCCTCCGCGTCTTTCGTACCTGCACGTCCCCACCCCGTCGCGCCACGGGCGGAACGCTTCTATCGCACGCGGTCGAAGAACCGGTCCCAGCGCGCGGCGGTGATGGGCCGCGGAAACGCCGCGTCCGCATCCATCTTGTCGTACGAGAAGTAGATGAACAGCGGCTTTCCGCGAATGTCCACGCGGGGCACCGGGCCCATGAAGCGCGAATCCAGCGAGCGGTCGCGGTTGTCGCCCATCAGCCAGTACTTGCCGGGCGGAATCACCAGCGGCCCCCAGTTGTTGCGGCTGGGGCGGTAGGCGCGCTTGTCGACGGACGGCACCAGCAGCGGATAGTGGTTGTGCGAGCCGTACGCGTCGGTGCGCACCGTGGGGTCCATCATCATCCCGGAACCGAACTCGGGGATGGGGTCGTCGCCCTCGTCCAGATAGCGCGCGTAGGACTCGTCCAGCCGCTTGCCGTTGCGGTAGATCACCTTGTCGCGCATCTGCAGCGTGTCGCCGGGAACGCCGATCACCCGCTTGACCACGTCGATGCGCGGCTCGTTGTAGCCCGGGCGGAACACCACGATCTCGCCGGGGTGCGGGTCGCGGATGGAGGGAAGCTTGATGCTGGTGAACGGGATGGTGGCGCCGAACAGCGCGTTGTTCGCCATCAGGTAGTCGCCGATCAGCAGCGACTCCTCCATGCTTTCCGACGGGATGGAGTACGCGGTGATGATGAACGTGCGGATGACGAAGAACAGCAGCACGGCCCAGAGCACGGACTTGATGCCCTCGACCGCGCCGCCCGCGGTGGCGGTCGCCCCGCTCTTTACGGCCTTGCGCGCCCGCTGGCCCTTGAGCGGCGCGGAGTGGTGCGGCTCGGTGTCGGCGCGGCGGCGCGAGGGAGCGTCGTTCGGGGGTTTCGCCACGATCGGGATCTCGGGGAAAAGCGGCCGGGCGCCGTCGGTGAGGGCGGACGGCCGTTGTCGCATTGGGTCACAAACGATAGCCGCCGCGCGGTCGTGCTGGCAACCACGCGGCGTGCGCTCCCGTGTACGCCGGTGCGCCCGAAATGTTTCGGAACCGACGCCGTCCGTCCGCAAAAACAACGGGGCTCACACGGAGGGCACGGAGTACACGGAGGAACAGCGGAGGGCATCGCGCTGTCATCCCGAAGGAGCGACCCCGCCCCACCTGACCGCACACCGAGGTACGCAGCGACTGAGGGATCCGCCACACACTCGGCGGATGATCACCGCGGCTCGGCCGGCTCAGACCTCTCTCGTCTGATGACGAGGGACTTGGCACGAGCAGCCGCGGCTCTCTTGCGTCACGCGCGCTGTGTGGCGGATCCCTCGGTCGCTGCAGGCGGCGGTGCGGCCGCGGGTTCGGCTTGGCCGCTCCGTCGGGATGACAGCGACGTGTGTCCGTGCGTCTCCTTCGAGGCCGAAATGGCCTACGAGCCCAGGGCGTCCAGCAGCTTGCCATGGATGCCGCCGAAGCCGCCGTTCGACATCACCAGCACTACTTCTCCACCCTTGAACTCGGGCGTCAGGTGAGCCACGATGTCGTCCGGCTCCGGGATGAAGTCGGCCGTCTTGCCCTCCGCGCGCCAGGCGTCGATCAGCTCGTGCGGGTTCATCGCCGTTTCGGCGGTGTAGCGCTCGGGATGGAAGAGCCCCGCCAGCACCACCCGGTCGGCCCCGGCGAACGACAAGCGGTACGCCTCCTGGAATTCGCGGCGCTGCGCCGTGTAGCTGCGCGGCTCGAACACGGCCACGATCAGCCGGCCCGGGTAGCGCTGCCGCACCGCGTCAATCGTCTCTCGCACGGCCGTGGGGTGGTGGGCGAAGTCGTCGATCACCGTTACCCCGCGCACCTCGCCGCGCACCTCCATCCGCCGCTTGACGCTGGCGAAGGTGCGCAGCCCCTCCAGCACGCCCTCGCGGTTGGCCCCCACGGACTCGGCCGCGGCGATCACCGCCAGGCAGTTCCGCACGTTGAAGGCGCCGGTCAGCGGGGTGCGGACTTCCCCCCACTCCCCGCCGTCGTGAAGCACCGTGAAGCGCGTGCCCTCTTCGCCGAACGACACGTCGCGCGCCGTCCAGCGCGGGTGCCCGTCTGCCCCGGCGGACTCGTCGCCGTAGCCGAACGACTCGATGGGCGCGTGCGACGCAGGGGCCAGCTCGCGCACCAGGGGCGAGTCCCATCCCGCCACCAGCGCGCCGTTGCGGGGCACCAGGTTGATGAACCGCGCAAAGGCAAAGTTGTAGGCGATGTCGTCGCGGTAGATGTCGGCGTGGTCGAACTCGATGTTGTTGACGATGGCCGTGACGGGCAGGTAGTGCCACATCTTGGGGCCCTTGTCGAAGTACGCCGTGTCGTACTCGTCGCTTTCGATGGCGAAGAACTCCGAGTCGGTCAGCCGGAACGAGGTGCCGAAGTTCTCTGCGATGCCGCCGATGAGGAACGACGGGTTGAGCCCGGCCGATTCCAGGATCCACGCCAGCAGCGACGTAGTCGTGGTCTTTCCGTGCGTTCCCGCCACCGCCAGCACGTGCTTGCCGCGCAGGAACTCGTCTTTTATGACCACCGCCGCGGCCGTGTAGTGAAGCCGCCGCTCCAGCACGGCCTCCAGCTCGGGGTTTCCGCGCGAGATGGCGTTGCCCACGACCACGATGTCGGGGTTCACGTCCAGGTTGGCGGGCGAGTACCCCTCGGCGTAGTCGATGCCCAGGCCGCGAAGCTGGGTGGCCATGGGCTCGTACACGTTCTCGTCCGAGCCGGTCACGTGGTGCCCGGCGGAACGCAGCAGGCCGGCCAGCGACGCCATGGCCGTCCCGCCGATGCCGATCAGGTGGTAGTGGCGCGGCGTGCGGGCGCTCGTCTGGGACGCGGTGGGCTGCGGCATTCCGGCGTTCTCCTCTCGGGTTCGGGTCAGGGCGGCAGGGGCTTTGCCAGAGGCGTGCCCGCCGTCACGAACGGAGTAGATTGTGGCCGCGCCGCACGCCCGGCAACGCCGCCGGCCGCCAGAAGAATCCGGGAAGCACCAGGGGATGAACGAAGAGACCGTCCTGCAGATCAACGACTCGCTGTGGATTCCGCGCGCGGAGCTGGGCTACAAGGCCACGCGGTCGGGCGGCCCCGGCGGGCAGCACGTGAACACGTCGTCCAGCCGCGTGGAGCTTACCTGGGACGTCGGCTCGTCGCCTAGCGTGACCGAGGAGCAGCGGGCGCGCATCCTCGAAAAGCTGACGAACCGCATCAGCCAGGAGGGCGTGCTGCTGCTGGCCGCCAGCGACGAGCGAAGCCAGCACCAGAACAAGGAGCTGGTCACCGGGCGCTTCGTGGAGCTCGTCCGCCAAGCGCTCGTCATCCCCAAGCCCCGCAGGAAGACGCGCATTCCCCGCGCGGCCAAGGAGGCGCGGCTGCAGGACAAGAAGCAGCGCTCCGAGACCAAGCGCAACCGCGGCTCCATCCGCCACGACGAGTAGGAAACACCGTATCGTTCCGGGGCAAAAAAGCAAGCCGGAGAACATTTTGGCGGCGACTGCCCGATTGGGCACGGAGTCTGCGTTGAGCGGCGCCCGACGGCGGGTCCAGGGGGAGCCGCCGGGGTACACGAAAATCAGAGGGGGAGGGGCTCATGTTGTGGATGATCCTGATCGGCCTGGTCGCCGGCGCCATCGCCAAGCTCATCATGCCGGGGAAAGACCCGGGCGGCATCATCGTCACCATCCTGCTGGGCATCGCCGGGTCGCTGGTGGGCGGCATGCTGTTCGGCGGGGGCGACAACCGGGTGGGCCTCATCGGGTCCGTCGTGGGCGCCCTGATCCTGCTGTTCCTGTACCGGCTGGTGGTGGGCCGCCGCCGCACGCACGTCTGACCTGAACCCCAATCACCCCGGAGGCGCACGCCATGCCCGCGACGGAATTGAAGGAGCTGCTGAAGCACGAACTGGGCGACATGCTCTATGCCGAGCAGAAGATCCTTCGGATGCTCGGCGCCATGAACAGGGAAAGCAGCAACCCCAAGATGAAGGAGCGGCTGGACGAGCACCTGACGGAGACGTACGAGCAGATCGAGCGGCTCAAGCGCGCCTTCGAGGTGATCGGCGAAGAAGCCGTAGCGGAAAAGTGCCACGCCGCCATCGGCCTCAAGGAGGAGCACGACTCCTTCGTCCGCGAAGAAGAGCCGTCTGCGCCCATGCTGGAAGCGTTCGACCTGGGCAACGGCCTGCGCGTGGAGCACTACGAGATCGCCGGCTACCGCTCGGCCATCGCCCTGGCACAGGCCCTGGGTGAGAACGAGTGCGTGGCGCTGCTCAGCGAAAGCCTGCGCGAGGAAGAGGCCATGGCCAGCTTCATCGAGCGCAGCGCGGTCCGGTCGCTGAAGCTGATCTCGGCCGCGATGGAAGAGGGCGAGGACGGCGAAGAGGAGGAAGAGGCGCCGAAGCGCGGCCGTTCGTCCGGCGCCAAGACCGCCAGCAAGACGGCGGCGAAGTCCAGCGCCAAGGGCGGCGGCAACGCGGCCGACACCGGGGCGAAGACGGCCAGCAAGTCGGCCTCGGGCAAGGGCGGCGCGGCCAAGTCGGCCAGCAAGACGGCGTCGAAGTCGGCGTCGGGCGGCGCCAAGTCCGGCTCGGCCCGGAAGACGGCGGCCAAGAGCGGCGGGCGCGGCAAGGGCTGATCAGGCGCCGTGCCGCAACGAGCGAGGCCCCTTCCCCGTGGTTCCGGGGGAAGGGGCCTCGCTCGTTCAACAGCCGTAGAAGGCTCAACCGAGGCCGGCTTCGGCCATCTTGTCGCGGAGGCTCTTGGGGCGCATGTCGGTCCACACCTCTTCGATCCAGGCCAGCACCTGGGGCTTGAGCCCCGGCGTGCCCACCGCGGTCCAGCCCAGCGGCAGCTCGCGGTCCGCCGGCCAGATGGAGTACTGCTCCTCGTGGTTCATCACGGCGGTGTAGATCGTCGTATCCTCGCGCTCGTCGGACATCGAATCCTCTCTGGCAAATCGGGAACGTCCGGCGGCGCGGACGCGGCCGGGGTTACGCCCGCCGGAAGTGCACCCCGCCGCAAGAGCGGGGGCGGGTGCGCGGGGGGCGGGCAGGTTGGATGCGGTGAATGTATGCCGCGCGGAGATGATGTCAAGCGACGGCGGATTTGGGGTGTGCCCGTCCCTGCATCCACCGTCAGCCTGTCTGCCGCGGCGCCGACGCCGTAGATTGGCGGGGCATTCCCGCCGCAACCCGTTCAGCCAGCCGTGCAGCCGACCGAATCCGACGTGCCGGGCCGCCGCCCCATGAGGGTGGTGTACTTCACCGAAAGCCTGCTCCCCCACGTGGACGGCGTGTCGCGGACGCTGGCGCAGCTGTTCGGGTTCCTGGAGCGCCAGGGCGTGGAGTTCCGCGTCTACTCGCCCTTCGTGCCCGGATCCGAGGTGTCGTGGAGCGGGCGGGTGCGGCCGGTGAAGTTCGTCCGCTTTCCCCTGTACCCCGACTACCGCGTGTCGCTGCCGCTGGGGCGAGGGATCGCGCGCGAGCTGCGGGAGTGGGCGCCGGACCTGGTTCACCTGGTGAGCCCCACGCCCATGGCGTCGCGGGCGCAGACGTGGGCCGAACGGAACGGCGTGCCCGCGGTCAGCAGCTTTCACACGCACTTCGTCTCGTACTTCCGCTACTACGGCGTTCCCGCGCTGGAGCCGTTCGGATGGCGGATGCTGCGCCGGTTCTACGCGCGGTGCCGCAAAGTGTACGCCCCATCGCACAGCATCATCGCCGAGCTGGCGGAACAGGGGATCGGCAACACCGAGCTGTGGTCGCGCGGCATCGACCTCGCCCGCTTTTCTCCCGGCCACCGCGACCCGGAGCTGCGCCGGCAGGCGGGCGCGGGGGACGGCGTGCCCATCGTGCTGATGGTCAGCCGGCTGGTGAAGGAAAAGGACATGGCCGACCTGGTGCGGATGGACCGCATCCTGCGGCAGCGTGGAAACAACTACCGGCTGGTGCTCGTAGGGGATGGGCCCATGCGTGGCGAGCTGGAGCGCGACCTCCCCGAGGCCTTCTTCGCGGGGCACCAGTCCGGCGAGGGGCTGGCCCGCTGGTACGCATCGGGCGACGCGTTCGTCTTTCCGTCTACGACGGAGACGTTCGGCAACGTGGTGGTGGAGGCGCAGGCCTCGGGGCTGCCTACGGTGGTGGTGAACCGCGGCGGCCCGCCGGACCTGGTGGAGCCCGGGCGCACGGGGTTCATTGCCCGCCCGAACGACCCGGAAGACCTGGCCTTGGCCGTCGAGAAGCTGCTGCGCGACCCGGAAGGCCGCGCGCGGATGGGCGCCCAGGCGCGCGCCGCCGCCGCCGAGCGCGACTGGGCGGCCATCAACGGCCGCCTGCAAGAAAGCTATGCCCGAGTGATCGACACCCACCGTTCGCCCCGTCGCCCATGACGCCCACGGCAGCGCCCGTAACTGAGCCCGGCAAGCTTTCGAAGCACCTGGACCGGGTGCTGCGGATGGCCATGTTCCTGGTGCCCTTCGGCGTGCTGGGCAACCTGGCGCTGTCGTGGTTCGCCACCGACCACGACGTGCTGCGGCAATTGGGCAGCCTGGACCGGCGCTACCTGTACCTGGCCATCGTCCTGGCCCTGCTCCCCTGGGTCACCAACACGCTGCGCCTGCTGATCTGGGCCCGCTTCATCGGGCACCGCGTCAGCTTCCGCGACATGTTCCGGGTGACGCTGGGCGCGGAGCTCACCTCGTCGGTGTTTCCCACGTCGTCCGGCGGCGAGGTGTTCCGCTGGGGGATGATGGTGCAGAAGGGCATTCCCCAGGGGCAGGCGGCGTCCATCGTCACGCTGGGGTACATCGAGGACCTGGTGTTCTTCGCCTTCGCCATCCCGGCCTCCATCATCATCTCCGAGGCGTGGGAGCTTCCGGTACTGCGCTCCATCGGCCGGGAGCTGCGGGGCAAGGTGCTGCTGGTGGTGGTGGGGCTGGCGGTGCTGATCGTGCTCGTGCGCCTGCTGTTCCGCGCGATCCTTCGCGGCGCGCTGGGCCAAAAGGCGCGGGCGTGGGGGCTGAAGTTCGCCGCGCGGTTCAAGCGGCGCACGCGCAAGACCCGGCACGACTTCCGGACGGTAAAGGACCTGGTGATCACCCGGGGCAAGAGCCGGTTCGTGCTGGCGGTGCTGATCACCGCCGTGCAGTGGACCTGCCGCTACTCGGTGGTCACCGCGCTGGCGTACTTCTTCAAGGCGCCGGTAGACCCGGTGCTCTTCTTCCTGCTGCAGTGGGTGATCTTCACGGGAATGATGTTCGTTCCCACGCCGGGCGCGTCAGGCGGCGCGGAAGCGATGTTCTACGTGGTGTACCAGGCCCTGCTCCCCGCGGGGCTGATCGGCATCGTCACCGCGCTGTGGCGGATGCTGACCTTTTACCTGAGCCTGGCGCTGGGGTCGGTGATCTTCCTGGCGTTCAACGTCGCGGATGCCCGCACGCGCGTACGCCAGCGTCGCAGGGACGTTCCCGAACGTGTGTAAGTGCCAGATTAACAACGGGTTAACCAGGCGGAAAAGCTCTCCCAACCCTCGACAAAAGCTCGCCGAGGCATTAGATTCCTCGGCATGAAGACCGCAATCGACCTCAGCAAGACGGCCGCGCTTTTCGAAGCGCCCACGCACGCCCCTAGCCGGGGGCTGCGTACCGACCGTGTGCGCCTGTCCAGCATCGAAGGGCTGGACGAGGTGAACCGGGAGCGGGCGGCGCTGCGCGACCTGGCCGACGAAGAGCTGTTTACCCGATATACGCAGGGCGACCAGGCCGGTTTCGACGTGCTGGTGCAGCGGTACGAGCCGCGGATCCAGGGATTCCTGCGCAAGCGCCTGAACGACGAGGAGCGCGTGGCGGACCTTACGCAGGACACCTTCCTGCGCATCCATCGCGCGCGTGAAAGCTACGATCCGAGCCGCAAGTTCTCGACGTGGATCCACACGATCGCGAACAACCTGCTGAAGAACGAGTTCCGCAACCGCTCGCGCCGCCGCGAGACGGCGTTCTCGGAGCTGCGTCCCGACGCCACGTCGTCGGGGGCCCCGGCCCGCCCGGTGGAGTTCGCCAGCGGCGCGGCCGATCCGTCGCGCGAGGCGTACCGCAGCGAGCTGCGCAAGGCCATCGACATGGCCATCGAGCGGATGGACGAGCACCACCGCATTCCGTTCGTGATGCGCGAGGTGGAGGACCGCACCTACGAGGAGATCGCCGAGGAGATCGGGATTCCCGTGGGCACGGTGAAGAGCCGCCTGAACCGCGCCCGCAACTCGTTCCGGATGCTGCTGCCCGTTCCGGTCTGAGCTTCGGCGTGAAGGTGTGATTCGGCCCGTCCCGGCAGCTGCCGGGACGGGCCGAACTGCGTTGGGTCACAACGGTAACAGCGGTCAGGACGGTCACCACGGTAACAGCGGCCGCCACGGTAACTGCGACCGCCACGGCAGCCTGTCATCCTGAGGCCCAGGCGAGCGACACCTGCCCGTACATCATTCTCCGCGGGCCGAAGGATCTAACATTGGGCGCCTTTCAGCCCGGGCGCGGAAGCGGCCACGGCAGCCAAGGCCTCGGCCCGGCTCCTGGTTCCCCCTCCCCCGGCCCTCCCCCGCAAACTGCGCGGGAGAGGGGAGAACGTCGAGTGCGGTTCGACAGGGTGCCGGTGCATGCCGCGGGTGGGCCCCTCCCCCCGTCCCCCGTCCCCCGCTTCGCAGGGGAGGGGGAGACCTGAACCGCGCTTCGGACGACTTGGCGCACCTCACTTCGCGAGCAGTCCGCCTTGGACCTCTTGCGCTCGGCGAGGGTATCACTAATTTGGAAGGAACTCTTCCAATTACGAACCGCATAGGTTTCTGGAGGTGCGCGTGAAGACCATGATCGCCCCGGCGAACGACCCGGCCCTGCACCAGGCCGAAGATCTGACAGGCCTGCTCTTCTCCACGCCCAAGGACCTCCGCCACAAGGCCGAGGAGGTGCTGGGTCAGCTCTTCGTGCCCATCGAGGTGCTGAGCGCCGGCGAGGAGTCCGCCGACATCGTCCTGCGGCCCTCCGGCCTCGGCGAGATCCACGTGCACGCGGAGCGCGAGCGGCACTGGTATCCGTACCAGATCACCCGTGTGGATACCGTGGTCCGCTGAAACGGCGGGGCCTCACGCGAAGCGCGGAAACGCGGAGAACTGCAGAGGAAAACGGGAGCGGGCGATTCGCATCAGCGCGAATCGCCCGCTTTTCGTTCATCGGAGCTGGATGACGGTGCCCTCGTCCGACGAGCGCCGTGCGGCTTCGATGATCTCCAGGCCGGCGATGGAGTCCATCGGGTCCACGGGGGGCGGAGCGCCGTCCCGGAGCGCGGCGGCGATGCCGGCGTAGAAGGCGCCGTAGTCGCCTCGCTCGGTGCGGACCGCTGTCCACTCGTCCCCGGCGCCCAGCCGGCCCCAGTCGACCTCCGGCTCTTCGCCCCAGCCGGGACCGGGGCGCTGCCCCGCCTTCAGCGCCGCCTCCTGCACGTCGAGCCCGCGCTTCACGTACGCCGCCCGCGTGCCCAGCACGCGCATCCGCGTTCCGTGCTCAGCGGCGGTGGCGCTCACGTGCAGGTGCGAGCGCACCCCGGACGCATGGGTGAGCGCCACGAACGCGTCGTCGTCCACCCGCACCCCTTCGCGGTGCGCGCTCACCTCGGCGTACACGTGCGTCACGGGGCCGAAGAGCACCAGCGCCTGGTCCACCAGGTGCGGTCCAAGGTCGAACAGCGTCCCGCCAGCCCCAGCCGGGTCGGGATCCTCGCGCCAGTCGCCCTTGGGCGTGGGCCGCCAGCGCTCGAACCGCGACTCGAAGCGGAAGACGTTCCCGAGCGCGCCCTCCGCGATCAATTTCCGCACGGTGAGGAAGTCCCCGTCCCAGCGCCGGTTCTGGTAGACGGACAGCAGCAGCCCGCGCTCGCGCGCCTCATCCGCCACCGCCCTGCCCTCCGCCGCGGTGGCCGCCATCGGCTTGTCGATCACCACCGCGAGCCCTGCCCGAAGCGCCGCCCAGGCCAGGGGAACGTGCGTGCAGTTGGGCGAGGCGACGACGACAAGGTTCATCTCCCCCGCCCTGCCCCACAGCCGGTCCGCGGAATCGACCACCTCCACGCCGGGATTCTCCGCCCGGGCCCGCGCGGCACGTTCCGCGTTGGACGTGACGACGAACGCGAGCCGCATCCCGCGCGTCGTGGCGATCAGCGGCGCGTGGAACGCAGACCCGGCCAGGCCGTACCCGATCAGCCCTACTCTGATGTCTCCCATGCCCTTACCTCCCTGGCCTCACATTCTTTGTCAGCGACGCGGGGGAGCGGATGCGGATGGGGCGGATCGTAGCACCGGCAGCACGCGCCGAACAAGGCCGCCATCCGCCAGCCCGCGCGCATTCGGGCGGATTCGCGGAACGTGGCGTGGACCGGCCCCCGTCCAGCCCGGCGCGGTCGCTGAGCCGGGCGTAGATGGAGGGGGAAGGGCGCCCGCCGCGAATTTGTAAAATCGCCTGCCAAATTCGCGCAGGCACGTATCACTACCGCCTCGGGAACCTTTTACGATGTTGACATTCCGAGTTTGGCAGCTTACGATACAAATCATCCAGTCCGTGTTCCGCCGCACCCCGTCCCACGATCCAGGCCGATTCCGCCGAGTGAGCCAGAGAAGGCTTCCGGGATTGCTGCTCGTAGGACACCAGTACGCCCCACAAGCTAAGACGGTACCGCTCCGGGCTTCCCCGCTCGCCACACGAAGGCGGCGATCGGGGGTGGATGCACCACTTCCCACCTCTGCGAGGTCACACCCATGGCACTCGGTCGTCAGTTTTTTCTCGCGCTTGCCGTCTTCCTTCTCGGGGCGGTGCCGTTGAGCGCGCAGTCGGGCACCGTCACCGGGCGCGTCGTCGAAGGGACGACGCAGGAGCCCCTGGCGGGCGCCACGGTGAGCGTGGCCCAGCGCACCACCGTCAGCGGCGCGGACGGCCGCTTCACCGTGGGCGGCGTTCCGGCGGGCACCCAGACGGTGACCGCCACGCGCATCGGCTACGGCACGGTTTCGCGCACGGTGACGGTGACCGCCGGCCAGACGGCCACGGTAGACCTGTCGCTGTCGTCGCAGGCGGTGCTGCTGGAGAGCGTGGTGGCCATCGGCTATGGCGAGCGCCGCATCCGTGACGTTACGGGCTCGGTGGCGCCGGTTTCCGAAGAGCAGTTCAACACCGGCCGCGTGGTGAGCCCCGACCAGCTGATCCAGGGCAAGGTGGCCGGCGTGCAGGTGGTGAGCACCGGCGAGCCGGGCGGGGGCAGCAGCATCCGCATCCGCGGCGGCACCTCGGTGAACGCCAGCAACGAGCCGCTGATCGTGGTGGATGGCGTGCCGCTTCAGCCCGGCGGCGGCCTGTCGGCGGGGCGCAACCCGCTGAACTTCATCAATCCGCAGGACATCGCGCGGATGACGGTGCTCAAGGACGCCTCGTCCACCGCCATCTACGGCTCGCGCGGCGCCAACGGCGTGATCATCATCGAAACCAAGACGGGCGCCTCCACCGGTCCTCAGTTCCACTACGGCAGCTCCGTCTCGTCGTCGACGGTCACCCGCTCGCCCGAGCTGCTGAGCGCCGCGGACTTCCGCGCCGCCGTCACCGAGTTCGCCCCCGGGCGCGTGGGCTTCCTGGGCAGCGCCAACACCGACTGGCGCAGCGCGGTGGAGCGCGACGCCGCCGGCCAGGAGCACGAGCTGGCCATGTCGGGCGCGGCCGAGAACCTGAACTACCGCCTGTCGCTGAACTACCTGGACCAGCAGGGCGTGCTGCGCGGTTCGGAGACGGAGCGCGTGTCGGCCGCGGTGAACTACAACCACCGCATGTTCGCCGACCGCCTGAACGTGCGCGCCAACATCCGCGGCGCCCGCACCGACGACGTCTTCACGCCGGGCGGCGTGCTGGGCAGCGCCACCGTGTTCGACCCCACGCAGTCCATCCAGACCGCCACCGGGGGCTACTACGAGGCCACGGCGTTCCCGCTGGGGCCCAACAACCCGCTGGCCGAGCTTGCCCTCGCCGTGGACCAGGGCACCACCTACCGCAGCGTCGGCAGCATCGAGGGCCAGTACCGCATGCCCTTCCTGGAAGGGCTGTCGAGCACCCTGCGGGTGGGCTACGACGTGGCCAAGTCCGAGCGCCGCCGCTTCTTCCCCAGCGTCATGCAGTCGCAGGTGGAGAACCGCACCACCTGCCAGCGCGCCGCGACGGATCCGCCCTGCCCCACCGGCTTCGTGGACCGCAGCAACCCCAGCGAAACGGCGGGGCTGCTGGAGGCGTTCGCCAACTACACCACCCGCCTGTCGGCGCTGAACAGCGACATCGACGCCACGGCCGGCTATTCGTACGAGACCTCGCGCGGCGACCGCCCGTACTTCTACGCGCGCGGCCTGAGCACCGACCTGCTGGGCACCAACGGCATTCCCACCGCCGTGGAGAACGTGTCGCGCGTGGATGTGGACGAGAGCAAGCTGGCCGCCTTCTTCGCCCGCGTGAACTACACCCTGGCCGACCGCTACCTGCTGACGCTGAGCGTGCGCCGCGACGGCTCGTCGCGCTTCGCCCCCGGCAACCAGTGGGGCACCTACCCCGCGGCGGCCCTGGCGTGGCGCCTGGGCGACGAGGCGTTCATGGACCGCTTCGGCTGGATGTCGGACCTGAAGCTGCGCGCTTCGTGGGGCATCAACGGCAACCAGTCCATCGGCAACTACCTGTGGGTGCCCAACTACCGCATCGGCGACGCCTTTACCCAGGCGCAGTTCGGCGACCAGTTCATCACCACCATCCGCCCCACGGCGGTGGACCCCGACATCCAGTGGGAAGAAACCACGTCGTACAACCTGGGCCTTGACTACGGCCTGTTCGACGACCGGCTGACGGGCTCGGTGGAGTACTACACCAAGGACACCGACGACCTGATCTTCACGGTCCCGGTGGCGGCGGGCACGTACGTCTCCAACTTCGTGACCACCAACGTGGGCAGCGTGCGCAACGAGGGCGTGGAGTTCAGCCTGAACGCGCAGGTGCTGGATGCGCCCCGCGGCGGCTTTACCTGGAACGCCAGCTTCAACGCGGCGCGCAACAGCAATCGCCTGCTGACGGTGAACCCCTTCGGCGGTGGCGCCGAGCAGATCCTGGTGGGCGGCATCGCGGGCGGCGTGGGCGCCAACATCCAGGTGCTGCAGCCCGGCTCGCCGGTGAACTCGTTCTTCGTGTACCGGCACCGGCGCGACGCCTCGGGGAACCCGCTGTACGCCGACACCGACGGCGACGGGCAGATCGAGGACATGGAGCTGTACGAGGACGTGAACAACGACAAGAACATCACCTTCGACGACCGGGTGGCCATGCACGACCCGGCGCCCGACTGGACGTTCGGACACACCTCGAACATCGGCTTCCGCAACTTCGACCTGGGCTTCACCCTGCGGGCGCAGACGGGCAACTTCGTCTACAACAACCTCGCGTCGAGCCAGGGCTACTACAACGCCCTGAACGCCGCGGGCGGCCTGGTGAACCTGCACTCGTCGGTGCGCGAGTACGGCTTCCGCGACCCGCAGTACTACTCCGACGTGTACGTGGAGGACGCCTCGTTCCTGCGGATGGACAACCTGACGCTGGGCTACACGATCCCCCAGTTCCGCGGCGTGCAGCAGATGCGCCTGTTCGGCACCGTGCAGAACGTGTTCACCCTCACGGGGTACAGCGGCGTCGACCCCGAGGCGGGACTGAACGGCATCGACCTGACCATCTACCCGCGCTCCCGCACCCTGACGGCTGGCATCAGCTTCGGGTTCTGAACCGCGCCGGCGTGAACTCAACGCATAGACGAGGACTGATAACAGCCATGAACATCAAGGCGTGCAAAACGCTGGTCTTTGCCTCGGGGCTGCTGCTTGCGGCCGGGGCGTGCACCGACCTGACGACGGAGCCCAAGAGCTCCGTCAGCGGCGGAACCGTGTTCTCCGACCCCAGCTCGTACCGCGCCTTTCTGGCGAAGCTGTACGCGGGGCTCTCGGTGACGGGCCAGCAGGGGCCCGATGGCTCCGCCGACATCTCGGGGATCGACGAGGGATTTTCGCAGTACCTTCGCCAGTACTGGTCGCTGCAGGAGCTTCCCACCGATGAGGCCATCATCGGGTGGGGCGACCCGGGGCTGCCGGAGATGAACCGCCAGGGGTGGACGGCTAGCAACCCCTTCGTCGCGGCCCTGTACTACCGGATCTTCTTCCAGGTGGCGCTGGCGAACGAGTTCATGCGCGAAACCGCCGACGACCGCATGGCCGAGCGCGGCGCGAGCGCCGAGCTGCGCGCCCAGGTGGCGAACTACCGCGCCGAGGCGCGCTTCCTTCGCGCGCTGAGCTACTGGCACGCGGCCGACCTGTTCGGCAACGTGCCCCTGGTCACCGAGGCCAACCGGTCGGGCGCCGAGCCGCCGGCACAGGCCACGCGGCAGGCGATCTTCACCTTCGTCGAGAGCGAGCTGAAGGCCATTCTGCCCCAGCTGCCGGCCGTGGGCCAGGCCGACTACGGCCGCGCCGACCAGGGCGCCGCGCAGATGCTGCTGGCCAAGCTGTACCTGAACGCGCAGGTGTACACCGGCCAGCCCCGCTACGCCGAGGCCCGGGCCGCGGCCGAGGCGGTGATCGGTTCCGGCGCGTACCAGCTGGACCCCAACTACCAGCACCTGTTCCTGGCCGACAACCACACGTCGCCCGAGATCATCTTCCCCATCACGTTCGACGGCAGCCGCACCCGCACCTGGGGCGGGATGACGTTCCTGGCCCACGCGGCGGTCGGCGGCAACATGAACGCGGGCAGCTACGGGCTGGACGGGGGCTGGTGGGGGCTGCGGCTGAAGCCCGAGGCCTACAACCTGTACCCCTCGAACGGCGCGGACCGGCGGTCGTCGTACTTCGTGATGCAGAACTCGGTGGCGATCACCGACGTGGGCGACTTCTTCCAGGGGGTCGCGGCGCCCAAGTTCCGCAACGTCAAGGCGTCGGGCGCGGCGGGGTCGCACCCCACCTTCCCCGACACCGACTTCCCCATGTTCCGCCTGGCCGACGCGTACCTGATCTACGCCGAGGCGGTGGTGCGCGGGGCGGGCGGCAGCCGCGCGACGGCGCTGGGCTACATCAACCAGCTGCGCACGCGCGCCTACGGTAACGCCAGCGGCAACATCACCGACGCCCAGATGACGCTGGACTTCATCCTGGCCGAGCGCGGCCGCGAGCTGCTGTGGGAGGCCCAGCGCCGCACGGACCTGGTGCGCTTCGGACGCTACACCGGCGGCGCGTACGTCTGGAGCTTCAAGGGTGGCTCTCCGGCGGGAACGGCCACGCCCGCGCACCTGGACCTGTACCCGATCCCGGCGGCGGAGCTTTCGGCCAACCCCAACCTGAGCCAGAACCCCGGCTACAACTGAGCCGGCACGGCCCCGGAGCAATCCGGGGCGCGGACTGACGTTTCCTGCAGCTCCGCCGCCCCCGCGGCGGGGCTGCAGCCCTTTGTGGACCTGGTGGACGATCGCCATGCTTCTTCTTCGATTCCGCCCCGGCGCGGCCGGCCTATTCGCCCTCGTCCTGCTGGCCGGCGGCTGCAAGGAGCCCGTCGGGCCTCCGCCGCCCATCATTGAGCCGCCGCCCGCGCGGCCGTCGCTGCCGCAGACGTACCGCGCCAGCGGCCACACGGCGGCGGGCGACGTCTTCGTTCACCTGTTCGAGTGGCGGTGGTCGGACATCGCCGCCGAGTGCGAGGCCGTGCTGGGGCCGGCGGGCTACGAGGCGGTGCAGGTGTCGCCGCCGCAGGAGCACGCGGTGATCAGCGGCCATCCCTGGTGGCAGCGCTACCAGCCGGTGAGCTACAGCCTGGCCCGCAGCCGCTCGGGAACGCGCGCCGAGTTCGCCGACATGGTGGCCCGCTGCAAGGCGGCGGGCGTGGACATCTACGTCGACGCGGTGATCAACCACATGACGGCGGGCGCCGGGACGGGGAGCAACGGCACCGTCTACACCAAGTACAGCTATCCCGGCCTGTACTCGCCGGGCGACTTCCACGGCGCATGCGGCGTCAACGACTACGGCAACGCCGCCAACGTGCAGGACTGCGAGCTGGTGGGGCTGGCCGACCTGAACACGCTGCTCCCGGACGTGCGCGGAAAGATCGCCGCGTACCTGCTGGACCTTTCACGCCTGGGCGTGGCGGGGTACCGCATCGATGCCGCCAAGCACATGCAGCCGGTGGACCTGGACAGCATCGTGGGCCGGGTGAACCGCGCGCTGGCGGCGGAGGGGCGTCCCCTGCCCTACTACTTCGCCGAGGTGATCGACTACGGCAACGAGGGCGTGTCGCGCACCCACTACTACGGCCTGGCCTACGGCTCCGGTGGCGCGGCCGACATCACCGAGTTCAAGTTCCGCGGCGTGGGCGAGAAGTTCCTGGGCGCCAACAGTGGGCGCCTGGCGCAGCTGAACCCCAATGGGACCACGGGGAACCAGTTCTCCGTGGGCGCGTGGGGATTGATGCCGCCGGACAAGGCCGTGGTGTTCCTGGAAAACCACGACACCCAGCGGGACGCGGCCGGCATCGGCTACCGCTCGCCCGTGGCGTTCCGGCTGGCGAACGTGTGGATGATGGCGCAGCCGTACGGCTATCCGTCCATCATGTCGAGCTACGCGTTCACGCTGGGCTCCGGGCGCGATACCGGCCCCCCATCCAACGCGGCGGGGGAGACGAACCCGGTCTCGTGCGTGGCCAGCATGGAGGCCGTGCAGAGCGGGCAGTGGGTGTGCGAGCACCGCGACCCCACGATCCTGCGGATGGTGGGCTTCCGCCGCGCGGTAGCCGGCACGGATCTGAACCGCTGGTGGGACAACGCGGCCAACGCCATCGCCTTTTCGCGGGGCGACAAGGGCTTCGTGGCCATCAACCGCGAAGCCGCCGCGGTGAACGTCGCCACGCCGACCGGGCTGGCCGCGGGCACCTACTGCGACGTGATCACCGGCGGCAAGGCGGGCGCCGCCTGCGCCGGCACCGCCGTGGTCGTGGGTGCGGACGGCGCGGTGCAGTTCAGCCTGCCCTCCAACACCGCGGTCGCCATCCACGCCGGCACCCGGCTCTGAACGGACGGATGAGGAGAATGCAGATGCACGCTCGGATGTGGCCCCTTCTGGCGGGCGCGGCGCTGGGCCTGGCCCTGTTCGCCGTCCCCGCGGACGCGCAGGACTCCCTGCGCGTCGCCTCGCCGGACGGGAAGAACACGGTGACGGTGCACGTCCGCGATGGCGGCCTGTACTACGCGGTCAGCCGCAACGGGCAGCCGGTGCTGCTTCCCTCGCGGCTGGGCTTCGCCTTTCGCGGCGGCGACTCGCTGCGGAGCGCGCTCCGCATTTCCGGGAGCTCGCGCAACACGGTGGACCAGACGTGGACGCAGCCGTGGGGCGAGGTGGCGCGCGTGCGCGACCACCACCACGAGCTGCGCGTGCGCATCGCCGAAGACCGCGCGCCCAACCGCCGCTTCGCCGTGGTGTTCCGCGCCTTCGACGACGGCGTGGGCTTTCGCTACGAGCTGGCCGACAGCGCCGGCTTCCGCGACTTTACGATGATGGAGGAGCTGACGGAGTTCGCCCTGGCCGACAACGCGCGCGCCTGGTGGATCCCCAGCAACCGCCCCGAGCCCGACCGGCAGGAGATCCTCTACTCGTCGTCGCCGGTGAGCCGGCTTGACTCGGTGCACACCCCGCTGACGCTGCAGATGACCAACGGCGTGCAGGTGGTGATCCACGAGGCCAACCTGGTGGACTACGCCGGGATGTACCTGGCGCGCACCGGAAACCGCACCCTGCAGTCCACCCTGGCGCGCTGGGCGGACGGCGTGGCGGTGCGCGGCCGTGCGCCCTTCGTCACCCCCTGGCGCACCATCCAGCTGGCGGACCGGCCGGAAGACCTGCATCCGTCCGTCCTGACGCTGAAGCTGAACCCGCCCAGCCGCATCGCCGACACGCGCTGGATCACGCCCATGAAGTACAACGGGGTGTGGTGGGGATTGCACATCAACACCGAGACGTGGGGCCAGGGACCCAAGCACGGCGCCACGACGGCCAACGTCAAGCGCTACATGGACTTTGCCGCGGCGAACGGGCTGGGCGGCACGCTGGTGGAGGGGTGGAACACGGGGTGGGACCACGACTGGTTCAACACCATGAAGGCCGACTTCTCGTTCACGCAGTCGTACCCGGACTTCGACCTGGCGGAGGTAGCCGCCTACGCCCGGCAGCGCGGGATGACGCTGATCGGGCACCACGAGACCGCCACGATGATCGACCCGTACGAGCGGCAGCTGGACTCGGCCATGGCATTGTACAACCGCGTGGGCGTGCGCGCGGTGAAGACGGGGTACGTGGGCGACAGGACGGAGCACGGCCACGCGCACCAGTCGCAGTTCATGGTGCGGCACCACCGCCGGGTGATCGAGACGGCGGCGCGCAACGGCATCATGGTCAACGTGCACGAGCCCATCAAGGACACCGGCGAGCGCCGCACCTGGCCCAACATGCTGTCGCGCGAGGGCGCGCGGGGGATGGAGTACAACGCCTGGGGCGGCGAGGGAGGCAATCCGCCGGAGCACGAGACCATCCTGTTCTTTACGCGGATGATCTCCGGGCCGATGGACTTTACGCCCGGCATCTTCGACATCCTCATTCAGCGCCCCACCGGCACGCCGCGGCAGCCGCACGACGCGCGGCCGCGCACTACGCTGGCCAAGCAGCTGGCGCTGTACGTGGTGCTCTACTCGCCGCTGCAGATGGCGGCGGACCTGCCGGAGAACTACGCGGGGCAGCCGGCCTTCCAGTTCATCCGGGACGTGGCGGTGGACTGGGACACCACGGTGGTGATCGATGGGGAGATCGGCGACCACGTGATCGTCGCCCGAAAGCAGCGCGGGGCTGACGACTGGTTCCTGGGTGCCATCAGCGACGAGGAGGGGCGGACGTTCGAGGTGCCGCTCTCGTTCCTTCCTGCGGGCCGCAGCTACGTCGCGAAGATCTACGCGGACGGACCGGGCGCCAACTGGCGCGACAACCCGCTTCCGATCGCGATTTCGCAGCAGCAGGTGACCTCGGGCTCGACGCTGCGCATCCAGATGGCCCCCGGCGGCGGCCAGGCGATCCGCTTCCGCGCCGTGCGCTGATTTACGATCGACGGCCGGCGGAGGCCATCCGCCGGCTGCCGTGCATCGAACCTGTCCCACTCCACCGCTCCATGACCGCCGTCCATCGCCACATCCGCCACACCGGCGCGCTCGTCGCCAGCGCGTTCCTGCTGGGCGCCGCGCCGGCCAGCGCGCAGCTCACCGTGCGCCTCAGCGTCCCCCGGAACACGCCGCCGGGGGCTACGATCTACCTCGCGGGTTCGTTCAACGGCTGGAACCCCGCGTCGCTCGCCTACCGGCTGACACGCGAGGCGTCCGGGGAGTACGCGATCACCCTGCACGAGGACGTGCGCGGCCCCGTCGACTTCAAGTTCACCCTAGGCTCGTGGGACGCGGCGGAGAGCGACAGCACGGGTGCGGACGCCCCCAACCGGCGCTTCGTCGTGCCGGCCACGGGCGCCGCGACGTACGCCGGATCGGTGGCGGGGTGGCGCGACGGCAGCCCGCGCCCGGCACGGCCGTCGACGGCAAGCCGATCCGTGACGGTGCTCGACACGGCGTTCGCCATCCCGCAGCTGGGACGCACGCGGCGGGTGTGGATCTACCTGCCGCCGGACTACGCCACGACCACGAAGACGTATCCCGTGCTGTACATGCACGATGCGCAGAACGTGTTCGACGATGCCACCAGCTACGCGGGCGAGTGGGGCGTGGACGAAACGCTCGACAGCCTGCACGCCGCGGGTGACTGGGGTGCCATCGTGGTGGCGGTGGACAACGGGGGGCAGCGGCGCCTGGACGAGTATTCGCCGTGGACGCATCCCCGCCACGGCGGCGGCGAGGGCGACGCGTACGTCGATTTCCTGGCGAACACGCTCAAGCCGTACATCGACGCGCGCTACCGTACCCGGCCGGACCGGCTGAACACGGGCGTGGCGGGGAGCAGCATGGGCGGGCTGATCTCGCTGTACGCCGCGCTGAAACACCCCGACGTGTTCGGCCGGGCGGGCGTGTTCTCGCCCGCGTTCTGGTTCAGCCAGCAGAACTTCGCATACGCCCGCGCGGCGCGTCCGCTCGGGGGCGAGCGCTTCTACATGGTCACGGGCGCGCGCGAGGGCGATGCGCCGCAGGTGTACGAGAACGACCACCGGCGGATGGTGGATACGCTCGCGGCGGCCGGGTTCCGCGTGGGGCGCCAGGTCGTCGGATACGTGCGGGAGGACGGGACGCACTCCGAGGGGTTCTGGCGGCGCGAGTTCCCGGCCGCGTACCGGTGGATGTTCGGCGGGGGAACCGACTGCCCGTAGAACCGCCTGGCAGTGGCGAAAAGTCTCTGGATCCCCAATTTTGTAAGAACAACGTACAATGGCCAGCGCGCCGTGCACCGCGCTGCAGCACAGTCGCTTCCGCGCCGTCCCCCACATCCCCCTGGAGCCACCTACGTGAGCAAGAAACCGCGCCTGAAGTTCGGCGAGATGTTCAACATGAGCTTCGGCTTCCTGGGCATCCAGTTCGGCTGGGGGCTTCAGCTGGCCAACATGTCGGCGATCTACGAACGGCTGGGGGCGCGGCCGGACGAGGTGCCCATCCTGTGGCTGGCGGCGCCCATGACGGGGCTCCTGGTGCAGCCCATCATCGGCGCGCTCAGCGACCGCACCTGGGGCCGGCTGGGACGGCGGCGGCCGTACTTTCTGGTGGGCGCCATCCTGTCGTCCATCGCCCTGTTCTTCATGCCCACCTCCACCTCGCTGTGGATGGCGGCGTCGCTGCTGTGGATCCTGGATGCGTCCATCAACGTGTCCATGGAGCCGTTCCGCGCCTTCGTGGCCGACAAGCTCGATGCCAGCCAGCGTACGGCGGGCTTCGTGATGCAGTCGTTCTTCATTGGCGTGGGCGCCAGCCTGGCCAATGCCCTGCCCTACATCTTCGGCCAGATGGGCGTGACGGGCACCACGGCCAGCGGCATTCCCCTGACGGTGAAGTACTCGTTCCAGCTGGGCGCCGTGGTGTTCCTGCTGGCGGTGCTGTGGACGGTGTTCACCACCAGCGAGGCGCCGCCGGAAGACATGGCCGAGTTCGAGCGTGAGCGGCGCGAGCGGGCCGGCGTGGGCGCGCTGTTCGGCGAGATCGGCGCGGCCATCACCAACATGCCGAAGACGATGAAGCAGTTGGCCGTCGTCCAGTTCTTCACCTGGCTGGGGCTGTTCTGCATGTGGATGTTCTTCGTGCCCACGGTGGCGCGCCACGTGTTCGGCGCCACCGACCCGGACTCGGAGCTGTACGCGCGCGGCATCGAGTGGGGGGGGATCACCTTCGCCTTCTACTCCATCACCACGTTCGTGGTGGCGTTCGCGCTGCCTGCGGTCGCCCGGGCCACCAGCCGCAAGGCCACGCACGCACTGGCGCTCACCTGCGGCGCCATCGGGCTGCTGAGCGTGTCGGTGATCCACGACCAGTACGTGCTGCTGCTGACCATGGTGGGGGTGGGCATCGCGTGGGCGTCCATCCTGTCGATGCCCTACGCCATCCTTTCCACCGCCCTGCCCGCCGCGCGGATGGGCGTGTACATGGGCGTGTTCAACTTCTTCATCGTCATCCCCGAGATCCTGGCGTCGCTGGGCTTCGGTCCGCTGATCCGCGCGGTGTACGGGCAGGACAATCCGAACACGTCGCTGTACATGGTGATGACGGGCGGCGTTTCGCTGCTGATTGCGGCGGCCTCGGTGATGCTGGTGCACGACGCGGGCGACGCAGGCGTGGACACCGTGATCGGGGGCGACCAGCACGAGCCGCTGACGGTGCAGGGCTCCGTGCAGCCGGTGCCAAGCAGCGGCCTCATCGATCCCGACCCGAACGGCTAAAGCTATAATCACGCTCAGGACCGCGGAGATGAAAGAAGAGGACGCAGAGAAAAAGGTTTTCTCTGCGTCCTCCGTTCGTTCTCGCCGTCTGCGCGTCAGACCAGCTCCACCCGAAGCGTGCGGCCGACGGCTTGCGCGGCACGCTGAAGGGTGTCGAGCTGCACCTTGTTGTTGTCGGGGTCCAGCAGCCGCTCCACCTGCGTTCGGCTCGTTTGCATCCGTGCGGCCAGCGCAGCCTTGGAAAGGCCGGCCTGTTCCATGGCCTCGCGGATCTGCCAGGTGAAGACCCGCTTCTGTGCGAGTCCCTCTACCTCGTCGCGAATCCCTTCCTGCTCCAGAAAGCTCTCGAACGAGCTGCCGATGTGCGGATTGTTCATGGTTCTAGCTCCTTCTGGCGTTTCCGGGCGAGCGCCGACTCGTCGTCCGGCGTTTTCCTGGTCTTCTTGATGAACCCGTGCAGGAGAACGAGGTGCCCCTGGCAGAAGCAGAAGAGCACGCGGGCAATCCGGTTGTCGGCCAGGTTCGTCCGTACCTCCCACAGGCCTGCTCCCATCGATCGGCAGGTCGGCATGCCCACAGGCCAGCCGTACTCCACCGTCGCGATGTCTCCTCCAATCGTCCTGCGGTCGTGCTTGCCGAGACCCTGAAGCCAGTCGCGCACAGGCTCCGTTCCACCAGCGTTGCTCCAGAATCTCGCAGGAACCTTCTTGAGTCCGTCTTCCACCCCGCACCTCCTGCGGTACAGTGTACCGTACAAGGTGCAGCTTGTCAAGAGCCGCACCCAACGAGAGAGCGGCAACGATACATCACAAGTGCGCAGAGTGTACAGAGTCGTGTTTCCGCGGCTCTCCGGAACAGCCATTTCATGCGAGAACGCGGAGAAGCAGAGAGGACGCAGAGAAAACCATATTTTCTCTGCGTCCTCTCTTTTTTCTCTGCGTCCTCTGCGTGAAACTGCCGTTCAGACTGGCGACCTCATCGGCACTCCGAGGTCGGCGCAAGGTGGATCAGGCGCAGGTGGTCCAGCAGCGCCGTGTTCACGCGCCGGTCCATGTTCTCGTCCAGCGGCGTGTAGGCGAGCGTCAGGCGATGCGCGCCGGGCGACAGGGTCACCCGGACCGACGTGCCGTAGCCCCACTCGTTCCACCGGTCCGTTCCCCGCTGCGGCATCACCAGCACGCCCGCGGGTTCGCCATCCACCAGCAGCGTGCGGATGGCCGCCTTCGCGTCGGTGTTGATGGGGCCGCTGCCGTTGGCGTAGCGCGCGTCGACCACGTACTCGCCCCCGCAGGCCACGATCACCGGAAACTCCACGCTCGTGTTCGTCTCGCGCGTCACCCGCACGTAGCCCGCGCCCGTGAAGCCCTCGTGCTCGCGCTCCAGCGGCGCTCCCCGGGGCCGCGCGACGACGATCGCCTCGTCGCGCGCCATCAGCACCGGCGCGCTCAGGAACGACTGCAGCCCCGCGGAATCCACCGCCAGCACCTGGTACTCCGCCACGCGGTCCAGCCGGCCCAGCGAAACGCGCGTCTCCGTCGTCGTCGCGGCCGGGCGCCCGTTGCGGTGGACGACGTAGTGCGCCGCGCCCGGGATGGGATCCCACGCCAGCACGTCTCCGCGTAGTGTGGCGGACGGCGTCTCGGGCGCCCAGCGGTTCTCGACCATGTTGACGCGCCCCGCCGGCCACCGCCCGTTCATCGTGATCTCCACCACGTGCTCGCCCGTGAGCGTCGCGGGAACCTCCGCCCGCGCCAGCGGCTGCCCGTCCAGCGTCGCGCGCGCCACGCCATCGCCGAAGCCGCGGACGGTGATCGACAGCGTCGACCCGCGGTAGCGAAGGTTCGAAAGCGTGCGCTCGCCCTCATAGCCGCGCGGCACCATCGGGCGGAAGGCCAGCCCGTGCGGCCGGAAGCGCATCCCGAAGAGCACGCGGTAGCTGGCGGCCAGGTTGCCGGCCACGCTCCACAACTGGCGGTCGGAGTTCAGCTCCGTGCCGTCGAAGTGGCCCGTGCTGGCCATCATGTTTTCCTTGTTGGTCAGGAACAGCGCGGCGGGGCGGTAGATGGAGGCCAGCGCATGCTCCACCGCCGCCGTGTTCCCCGCCTCGGCCGCGGCCCACAGCGAGTACGCGTTGACGAACGGCCAGATCGCCGCGTTGTGGTACGACGGAGTGCCGGGGATGTACGGCCAGAACGTCGGCGCGCCGAACTCCACCATCGGCGCGCGGGCGGAGATCAGCGCCTGCTGCTGGGGGTCGGCGACGCCGTAGATCACGGCCAGCGCCTGGGCCAGGGCGTCGGAGCGCGGGGCGAGGGACGAAAAGCCACGCCCGTAGCGGAAGACGGCGTAGTACCCCGCGTCGGGCATCCACAGGTGCTGGTTGATGGCGGTACGCAGGTCCGCCGCCACCTTCGCCCACCGGTCGCCCGGCTCGCCCAGCGCCTGTGCCATGTCGGCCAGGATGCGATAGGTGGCGTGGTGGACGACGTTCGTGCTCGTGCCAGCGGAGCGGGCGATGTCGCGTGGCTCCACCCAGCGCGGGTACGACTGCTCCCGCCAGTCCATGAACGACGTTTCGCCCGTCGCCAGCCCCGTGGCCGGGTCGAAGATGGCGTGCAGGTCCGCCTCCGCCGACCGGCTGATGATGCCGTACGCCTGCCGCAGCCAGTCGCGGTCCCCCGTCACCGCGTACAGCTCCCACGCGGCGAGCGCCCACGTCATCCGGTCCGTGGAGATGGGCCACGATCCCCCCGTCCCCGTGTCCTGGATGATGCGCCCGGCCGAATCCACCTTGGCCAGCAGGCTGCGCTTCACCGCGTCCGGCGCCGCGACCGCCAGGGCGAGCACCGAGGCGTACGACACGTCGCGCGTCCACACGCCCGGCCACTTGGCCCCGGCGCTGAGCGCACCATCCTCCCGCACCAGCTGCGTCAGCTCCTCGAGCGACATGCGATAGAGCGCATCCACCAGCCGCTCCGGCGAGCGCAGCTGGGGGAACGCCGACACGTCCGCCTGCCGCGTCCAGATGGCCCGTCCCGGATCCGCCAGCGGACGCGTGTACTGCGCCTCGATGGGCAGCGTCAGCGTGTAGATGCCGTCGCCGTCCTCGTCCCGCAGCTGCGCGGGCGAGCCGGGGCGCAGGGCGCGCGCGTCCCAGCTCAGCGGCTCCACGTCGCCGATGGCGTACACGCCCCGGAAGTCCGCGCGGCGGATGGGCGGGCCCTGCGGGGGATCGTACCTGCCCGTCCGCTCCATCTCGCGCAGCACGTGGCGCAGGTCCAGGCGGATGGTCACCCGCGCAACGCCCTCCTCGCTCGTCGAGTACGCCTCGGGCGTGGGGATGAACGGCGGCTGCTCCTCCCCGAAGACGTACACGGGCGAGACGATGGCGCCGTTTGCCGGGCGCACGTACAGCGTGTGCTCCGTCCCGGAGGGGAACTCGTTGTCCGCCCCGTTGAGGCTGAAGCGGAAGTGCATCTCGCGCCCGGCCCGCGGATACGTGCTGACGATGCTGTCCCGCGAGAGCGCCACCGCCGCGAACCGCCCCTGGTGCACGGACGTGTCGGTGACTGTGAACGCGTCCGATCGATACAGCTCGCGCTGCGCGCCGAGGTCTCCGGCCGACGCGACCAGTGCGGCGGACACGGCGCCGAGCGCGCGGATGCGATGCGTCATCGGCCGATCAGGAGAAGTACAGCCAGATCGCCACGACCGTGGCCACCAGCAGCCCGCTCAGCACGATCCCCTCGGTGCGGCTGCCAGCGTCCTCCGCCGGCTGCACCCGCGCGGTCGTCTGGAAGGTGAGCCCCTCCAGCTGCTCGCGCGACGGCGCCGGGGCGGTCATCGAAGCCGCCACGAGCACCAGCGAACAGACGATGAACAGCAGCGCCGCGAAGTGAAGGAAGTTGATCTCGGCGTAGGCCAGGAGCGATCCGTCCAGGTTCGCCTTGTTCAGCTCGGCCGCCAGGCGGCCCATCCCCAGGACGAAGCCCACCAGCAGCGACGCCATCGCCCCGCGGGCGTTCAGCCGGCTCCACAGCAGCCCCAGCAGGAACACGGCGGTGATGGGGGGCGCGATGTACGCCTGCACGCTCTGGATGTACTGGTACAGCTGCCCGGAAATCAGCTTCATCAGGGGAATCCACGCCAGCCCCAGCACCACCAGCACGCCCGTGGAAAGGCGCCCGACCAGCACCAGCCGCCGCTCCGACGCATCCGGCCGCAGCTTCTTGTAGACGTCCCAGGTGATCAGCGTAGAGGTGGAGTTGAACACGGACGACAGCGAGCTCATCAGCGCCGCCAGCAGCCCGGCGACCACCAGCCCGCGCAGGCCAACGGGAAGCAGCGTGCTCACCAGCGCCGGGAGCGCCTGGTCCGGGGCGCCCAGCTGCAGCTTGCCCTGGCGCGCCAGCACCGTCGCGATCACGCCCGGGATGACGAAGATGAACAGCGGCAGGATCTTCAGGAAGCCGGCGAACACCGTCCCGCGCCGCGCTTCCTGGAGGTTGCGGGCCGCCAGCACGCGCTGCACGATGAACTGGTCGGTGCACCAGTACCAGATGCCCAGGATCGGTGCGCCGAAGAGGATGCCGGTCCAGGGGAAGGAGGGGTCCGTCGCCGGCTTCCACATGTCCATGAACTCGGGGCCGGCCGCGCGGGTGAGCTCGCCCCATCCGCCCACGGCGTTCAGCCCGACCACCGTCACCACGATGGAACCCAAGATCAGCACCACCATCTGGATGGTATCGGTGATCAGCACCGCGCGCAGGCCGCCGAACAGGGTGTAGATGCCGGTGGCGACCACCACGACGAGCGCGCCCGTCCAGAAGTTGATCCCCATCACCGCCTCGAACACCACCCCGCCGGCGAAGATGGTCACCGAGATCTTGGTCAGCACGTATCCCACGATGGAGATGCCTGCCAGGTACCACCGCGCCGCGGGCGAGTAGCGGCGCTCCAGGAACTCCGGCATGGTGTACACGCCGCTGCGCAGGTAGAACGGGGCGAACAGCCACCCCAGCAGCAGCAGGATGAAGGCGGCCAGGATTTCGAACTGCGCCACGGCCACGCCGCTCGCCGCGCCGGTGCCCGCCAGCCCCACCAGGTGCTCGGAACCGATGTTTGACGAAAAGAGCGACGCGCCCACCACGAACCACCCGGTGTTGCGCCCCGCCAGGAAGTAGTCGGCCGAGGTTTCGCCGCCGCCCTCTCGCCGTTCCCGCCAGGTGGCGTACACCGCGCCGATCGCGGTCACGGCGAAGTACAGCGCGATCACCAGCCAGTCGATGGTCGTCAGGTGCGCCAAGGTGAGTTCTCCGGGTGATGTTCCGAGGGGCGGGTGTACCGTGCCAGCCACCGTGCGCAAACCAGCGGCGGAAAAGGGCTGACGGGTGGCAAGCGGCAGGGGCCGGATGACGGCGGGCTTGACGGCGCGGGTCCGGAAGCCGACTTTCCGGTTTTGGAACGATCAGTGACAAAATGGATGGCCGTACGATAGCGGCCCTCCCACGGGTCCGCAAGCACTTTTCGCCGCGCATCCGGCGCCGCCACATCCATCCCCCGCCCCCCCGCATCGTGCGCAAGATCGACCCCCGCAACTTTCAGCGTGCCACCCGCACCACCAGCAAGGAGATCAACCGCCAGATCGTGCTGAACCTCGTTCGCGAGTACCAGCCGATCTCGCGGGCAGACCTGGCGCGCCGCATGGAGGTGGCGCGCGGAATGGTGAGCCCGCTGGTGAACGAGCTGATCGAGGGCGGGCTGCTGTACGAGGCGGCGGTGGGCACCTCGCGCCGCGGGCGGAAGCCCACGCTGCTGCACGTGCGCGCGCACGACCGGCTGGCGGTGGGCATCGACGTACGCCTGAGCGAAACGCAGGTGATGCTGGCCGACTTCGCCGGCCGCACCCTCGCCCTGGAGATGCTGAGGACGCCGGCCACGCCGGAGGAGCTGATCGCGGAGCTGGGCACGCGCGTCCGCCGGCTGCTGGAGGCCAACTCCGCCGCGGGCGAGTGCCAGGGGATCGGCCTCGTGGTTCCCGGGACGGTGGACAGCGAGACCGGGCGGCTGGTGAACGCCCCCACGTTGGGCTGGCGCGACGTGGACTTGCGCGGCGCACTGGAGGCGGCGGTGGGCATCGAGGTGACCATCGAGCGCGACGCCGTGGCCTGCGCCCTCGCGCAGATGTGGCTGGCGCACCCCGTGGGCGGCGCCCTGGACAGCTTCGCCTACGTCACCTTTTCCGACGGCGTGGGCGCGGGCCTGGTGATCAACGGGCGGGTCGTGCGCGGGCACCGCGACGCCGCGGGCGAGTTCGGTCACATCCCCCTGACGATGGACGGGCCCGCCTGCCTATGCGGGTCGCGCGGCTGCTGGGAGGCGTACACCTCCAGCCACGCCATCGTCGCGCGCTACCTGGGCCGCGAGCTGGCGACGCGCGACAGCTACGCGGCCGTCCGCGAATCAGGGATGACCGTCGCCGACGTGATCGCCCGCGCCCGCTCCGGCGATGCGGGGGCGCTGTCCGCGCTGGAGCTGACGGGGCGGCTGATGGGGCTGGGGCTGGCGGCCATCGTCAACGCGGTGAACCCGGCGAGGATCGTGGTGGGGGGCGAGGTGGCGGCGGCGTGGGACATCGTGGGTCCCCCCGCCCTGGCAGCCATGGCCGAGCGCACGCTGACCACCGGCACCGCCTCCACCCCCGTGTCGCCCGAGGCATCCGACCAGCAGACCCGCCTGCGCGGCGCCGCGGCCCTGGTCGTCGCTCCCACCTTCGCCGCGCCCGCCATCGGCTGACGGCGGCGGATCACCCGGTCGCGGCGCAGGCGCATGCGACCGGCCACGTCCGCCCTCGAAAGCGGCTCGTGCTCGCGAACCAGGTTCAGCACGATCTTGCGGTTGCTCTCCCGGGGGTGGACCGACGTCGCGCGCCAAAACTGCCCCGTGTTGATCTCGCGCATCCGTTGTTTCCGATTTTGGAAGCTTCTCTTCCACTTTCTACGGATCGCGCTCGTGACACAAGACTCTCGCTCGCTGTCCACCAAGACGCATGAAACAGCTGGTGGCTGACGGGACGCGCGGCTGTAAGTCGCGCAACCCAGCCGGTCACGTGGGCGGGCGCCGCTGGTATGCTTCCTCGGCCCACGCGCAGAACGACTCCGCCTTGCGGAGGATCGCGGACGCATCTGCCCTCGTACTGTATACTCCTGGTAGGAGACCGCGTCCTTCTTCTTGACGACGGCGCGGAGCAGGTCGACCGCCTCGGGTGAAGGGTTCTTCAGTGCGGCCAGCAGGGCGTCCGGCGCTCTGACGTGCTCGCCTTCGGTGGACTTGAACCCGCCATATGCGATGGTGATCGCGTCGTTGTACGCGATCGCCGCGTGGATGGCGATCACCGAAGTGGCGTTGCCGTAGCGAGTCTCATCCGTTGCGAGATCTTCCAGATCCTTTGCGCTCTGCAGGAGGGCCGAGCCGACGTTGCGGTACTTCGCCGCTTGGTGCCGGTCGGTATCCTTGCGGCGCCCCCGTGTTACCACAGCAGTTCCTTCAGTGGCCTTCCGTAGATCCGCCGGCCCTCGCGGATTGCGTCACGTAGAAAGCTGTCCGCACTGCCCGCCTGCTCACGAGCCGTCGCCAAGTCCAGCACCACGGGCGAGAGCACCACACCAAAGTACGTTCGGAGTGCTGGCGCACGCGCCGAAAGTGCATCGTGCACCGCTTCGGTAGCCCGAGCGTCGGGCGTGATGACGAGAACGTCGAGATCGCTTCCGGGAACGTCATCGCCCCGAGCGGCGCTCCCGAACAGATACGCAGTCAGCACATGCCCCGCCGCCGCGCCTGCCTCGTTCAGCAGTATGCGCCGCAGTTCCTCGAACAACTCTTCAGCCCGCTGACGCTCCGCCCGAAAGAGCGGCAGGAGCCCATCGCGCACGAGGTGGTGGTTCTCGTTCAGACGATAGAGATGCTGGGCCGACGTTTCCTCCATCAGAACCACACCGAGTTGCGTCAGCTCTCCCAATCCGCGTTGCGTCATCGCGCGGCTGGCGTGTGCCTGCCGCGCGATCTCACGCCCGGACAGCGGCTGATGTGCGTCCGCCAGAACGCGCAGTGCACGCACGCGTACGCCTGAGGAAAGGATACCATTGAGCGGGCTGAAAAGCATGGTCTACGGCGTCGCTGAGGCTCCCGTCCAATGATCTTGCATGTGGCCGCTCGAATAGGCCACGTGGCCTACTTTTGCGGCCACCTGAAGATGCCGGCACTCGCGACATAGCGCAAGCGCCAGGGTTGCAACGTGAAAAAAAGCAGGGTGGCATCAAAGCCACCCTGCCTGAAAGTTGCCCCCGGAGGATTCGAACCTCCACTAGAAGTTCCAAAGACTCCTGTGCTGCCATTACACCAGGGGGCACCGAGCGTAGCGACTAAGCGCTACGCACGCCGAAAATTATCCCACCTCGCCAATCGGGTCAACCCGCACGTCCGGCTCGTTTTCCAGCGTCTCCGCCGCCCACACGCTCATCCCCATCCCGCGCAGGCGCTCCATCGCCCCGTCGCGCTCCGCGGCCTCGCCGAACACGCCGAACACGGATGAGCCGCTTCCCGCCATCAGCGCGACGGATGCGCCGGCATCCCGGAGCGCATCCACGGCTTCGGCGATCAGCGGGATCTGCTCGGCGACGACGGGCTGAAAGTCGTTCTCAGCCAGCGCGGCGACGGCGTTCCAGTCCGTCAACTGCTCGATCGGGATGGATCTGGATCGGGGCTGGTATCCCCCGCCCCGTTGCTCGGCCACGCGGCGGAACGCGTCCGGCGTCGCCATCGCCACGCCAGGATGCGCGATTACTATTGGATGCGTGGGAAGGGGCGGCAGGGACAGCAGGCGCTCGCCGCGGCTCCACGCCAGGGCCAGCGGTGAGCCGCAGAGGAAGAAGGGAACGTCGCTGCCGAGCTCGATCGCCATCCCCAGCAGCGCGGCGCGGTCGAACGGCTGCCCATGGAGAGCGTTCAGCGCCCGCAGCGTGGCCGCGCAGTCCGACGATCCGCCCCCCAGCCCCGCCGCGGAGGGGATGCGCTTGGTGAGGTGGATTTCCACCGCCGCGGCCTCACCCAGCTCGCGGTGGAAGCGCTCCGCCGCGCGAACCGCCAGGTTTCGCTCGGGCGGGCCGGTATCCACGCCACCCTCGACTACAAGCCGGATTCCCGGCGCGCCGCGGCGGACGGTGACCCTATCCGCCAGCGACACTGCGCAGAACAGCGTCTCCAGCCCGTGGTACCCGCTTTCCTCGCGCGCCAGGATGCGGAGGAAGAGGTTCACCTTCGCCGGTGCGCTGACGGTGACGGATTCAGTGGGGGCGGGCATGGGGGTTCAGCGTCGGATCCGTTTCCACCGCCTCCTCCACACGCGTCTCGCTGCGGCGCAGGTCCCGCCAGCGCAGGTTCAGCCGCGCGGCGTAGTACACGCCCAGCCCCGTAACCGTGAACCATCCGCCCAGGTGAAACCCGATGGCGAACGAGGCGGCGCGGCTCTTGTCCACCCCCCACAGCCCCAGCCCCCACACGCTCGCCGCCTCGAACGGCCCGAAGAACCCGGGCCCGGACGGGACGGAGACCAAAAGCGCGATGCACGACTGCAGGAACAGCGCGCCCACGTACCCCGGCTCGTCGATCCCGAACGCGCGGAACGCCAGCACGAACGAGCCGGCGAGGAACGCCCACTGGAAGAGCGCCCACGCCACGGATACGGCCAGCAGGCGTGGATTCCTCAGCACGTGCAGGCCAGCGAGGAACGCCCTCAACGCGTCGACCAGCGGCCGGCGGAAGGCGGAGGGTAGAACGACCGCGACTCGTTCCGCCACCGACGCCGCGCGCGCGGGGAAGTAGGCCATCCACACCAGCGCTCCCATCAGCACGGCGAAGACGGCCATCACCACGCGCACGGTGGCCTGCAAATCCACCGGGCCGCCCGCTGCCAGCTCGGGAAACCCGGGCAGTGACATGGCGAGGAGCAGAAAGGCGATCATCACCAGTCCGTCCAGCGCCCGCTCCAGCACCAGCGACGCGAACGCGGCGCTCAGGGTAACGTTCGCCTGGCGCGCCAGCACCCAGGTGCGGGCGAACTCGCCCAGCCGCGCGGGGAACACGTTGTTGGCGCCGAAGCCGATGCAAACACCCGCGATGCGCGGCTTCCAGCCGATGCCCGGCGCCACCGGGTCCAGGAGCGGCTTCCAGCGCATGGCGCGAATGTGCATTCCCACCGTCGACACCAGCACGGCCGCGCCCAGCAGCAGCAGGTCCGCCTCGCGCAGGTGCCTCCAGACGTCCGCCCACTCCACGTCTTTCAGCGCCAGCCACAGGAAAAAGACGGTCGCCGCAACCCCGACGACCGTCTTCAGGTGCTTCTTCATCGGCACGGCCCCGTCACGACGGCGCCCCCATCGCCAGCTGCACCAGGCCGAACAGCTCGTCCAGCGCCTCGGTCAGCGCCGGTCCGTTCTCCCCGGCCGCCAGCTGCTCGATGCGGCCGCGCAGGCTCAGCGCCACGCGGAAGGCGTCGCCGGGATCGTAGAGCAGCGTTTCCACGGGAACGACGCCCTCCTCCTCGGCCGCCAGCGTGGATGCCGCGGGTGCGGCGGCGGTCGCGGCGGGCTCCGCCGGCTGCGCGGCGACGTCCGGAGCCGGCAGCGATTCCGCGGCGGGCGGGGGCGGCGCGCCGGGAAGGGCGTAGCGGAGGGTGCGCAGGGCCTCGCGCGCCTCGTCGGGTGTGGTGGACGCGCCGACGCGCGTAGCGGCTAGGTCTGCCGCGGCGGACATCCCCGCCACGCCGTAGGTGGTCGCCAGCTCGCGCACGGAGGCCGCCAGTTCCGCCACCTCGCGCGCAATCCGCCCGAACCGGCGCGGGCGCGCGGGAAGGCTGGCCAGCAGCCCCTCGGCACGGTCCAGAAATCCGGTGCCTTCGATGCGCAGGAACTGCTCGACCTCGGGGGAGGCCCCGCCGCCCTCGCCCGGCACCGGCGCCATGGGCGACGACACCAGGTTGCCCACGCCGCCGTCCGCGAACAGCCGGCTGATGGGCACCACGTCGGTGTCGCCCGCGTCCTGCGCGTCGTCGGCGCGGTCGCGCAGCTCGCGCATGCGCACCAGCTCGGCCGAGTCGCCCGGCGGCTCCCCGTTCGCCAGCGTGCGGCCGGCGGCATCCAATGCATCGCGGGCGGCGCCCAGCAGCTCCAGCTCGGCGGCGCTGACGGCGGAGGCGCGGCCCAGGATCTCGTGGGCGGTGTCCTCGATCCCCTCCAGTCCCTCCAGCACGGGGGCCAACACCTCCATCCCCGCCACGCCACGAACGGGACGCATCCGCCGCAGGACCACGCGAAGCGGGTCGCGCGCCTCGGGGTTCTCGCGCAGCTCACCGAGCACGCGGTCGAGCTCGGCGACAACCCCGGTGATCTCGCGCCGTACGAAGCCGAACAGTTCGTCGCCGGGCGCCTGCTGGCCGGTCTCGCGGCGCGCGCCGGCCACGTCGATCCAGCGATCGGCGGCGGCGCGGGCGCGATCGTCGTCCGCCGCGGCCCAGTCGGCGCCGAAGCGGATCACCAGCGCGCGCAGGTCGCCGGCCGTGGCCCGGGCGCGGTCGCGCACCTCGGGCGACCAGGGGAGCACGCCGTCGCGGATGGCGCGGGCGCCGTCTTCCAACCGCTCCGCCACCGTGGCGATGGCCGTGGCGCCGGCAAGCTGGGCGCTGCCGCGCACGCCACGGGCAAGGCGGAAGAAGCGCATGGGGTCCGGCCGCTCGGAGCTGGCCAGCAGCGCGTCGAGCTGGTCCAGGAACTCGCCGGCTTCCAGCGCGAAGTATTCGCTGAGCGGTTGGGCCATGGGATTGATCTGGCGGGTCAGCGGCGGGCGCGGCGGATGATTTCGGCCATGTCGCGCACCGCGCGCTCCATGCCGGTGAACATGGCGCGGCTGACGATGGAGTGGCCGATGTTCAATTCCTCGATCTCTTCCACGGCCGCCAGGGGTGCCACGTTCTCGTACGTAAGGCCGTGGCCGGCGTGCACCGCCAGCCCCAGCGAGCGGCCCAGCGCGGCGGCGCGGCGCAGGCGTCCAAGCTGGTCGTGCCGCTCGGCGCCGCGGGCGTTGGCGTACTCGCCCGTGTGAAGCTCGATGGCGTCGGCGCCCAGCTCCAGCGAGGCGCGGACGGACTCGGCGTCGGGGTCGATGAACAGCGAGGTGCGGATTCCCGCGTCCTTCAGGCGCCGCACAGCCTCGCCAAGCCACCCCCGCGTGCCCTCGCCCGCGAAGGTCAGCCCGCCCTCGGTGGTCACCTCTTCGCGCCGCTCGGGAACCAGCGTGGCCTGGTGCGGCCTCCACTCCTCCGCCAGCGCCAGCACGTCCGACGCGGCGGCCAGCTCCAGGTTCACCACCGTCCGCGCCGTTTCCATCAGCAGGCGAACGTCGCGGTCCTGGATGTGGCGGCGGTCTTCGCGCAGGTGAACGGTAATTCCGTCGGCGCCGCCCAGCTCGGCCAGCACGGCGGCGCGGACCGGGTCCGGCTCGTCGGTGCCGCGCGCCTGCCGCACCGTGGCCACGTGGTCGATGTTGACGTAAAGCCTCACTCCGCCCCTCCCAGCAGGTCCGCCAGCCGTGCCGCCGCCGCGGGATCCACCCCGGCCAGCCGCGCCAGCCGCAGGGCCTCCCGCCCGAGCAGGCAATATAACGGGCGCTCCGCCGCCGACAACCGTTCCAGGTGAAGCGCCACCGTCTCTACGTCGCCGCGCAGGATGGGCCCGGTGAGCGCCGCCACCGGGCCGCGCGCCGCCACGTTCTCCACCGCGCCCGCGGCCAGCGCCGTCAGGGCGGGCCGCGCGTCCCGGGCGTGCACGCCGGCCTGCTCCATCAGCCCCTCGGCCAGCGATAGTACAGCGACCGCGTAGTTGCTGGCGAACACGGCCGCCGCATGGTACGCCGGCTTCCCGCCCGGCGCGATCCGCAACGCCCGTCCCCCGCACGCCGCGACGATCCGCTCCGCCAGGTCCAGCGCCGCACCGTCGCCCTCTACCCCCCACGACACGCCGGCCAGGCGATCGGCCCCGTCCACCGGGTCGGAGATGGCGGCCAGGGGATGCACCGAGCCCACCGCGTGACCCAGTGCCGAGAGTGGCGCCAGCACCTCCATCGACCGGCTGCCGCTGGTGTGCAGGACGGGGAGTTCGGGGGATGGATGCAGGGACGCGAGGCGGTCCGCCACTTCGGCGATGGCGCCGTCCGGGACGGCGATTACGATGCCGCTGATCCCCTCCGGCACGCCGTCCAGCGCCGGGCGATACGCCGCGCCGGCCTCACCGAAGAGCGGATGGTCGGGCGCGGACGCGCGCCGCCCCGTGACCGTCAATCGATCGACCGCTTGGTCCCGGTGCAGCCGCAGCCCCAGCGCCAGCCCCGTCCGCCCCGCGCCGATGATCCACAGGTGCCCGAGCCGCTCTGCCGCGTGCGTGTTCAACGCAGGCGATCTCCCGCGAACGAGCTCCACGGATTGGTGGGACCGGTTCCGTACCGGGCAGCATACCGCCGCGCCGCATCGAGATCTTCCCGTTCCAGGTATGGGAAGTCGTTCAGGATCTCATCCTCGGTCATCCCGCTTTCCAAGTACTCCATCACGTTCCGAACGGAGATGCGCATCCCGCGGATGCATGGAAACCCGCGCTTCTTCCCCGGCTCCACGGTGATGCGCGATTCCCAATCGCCCATGGATTCACCCCCAGCCGTAGATCTTCACGCCGCGTGTGCGCAGGCGGCCGAGGGAGGCTTTCGACAGTCGGGCGCGGATGTGGATCTCGGCGCCCTTGTCCTCGCGCTCCAGCACCTCGCCGTCGCGGTAGATCTCCGCCAGCAGGCCCCCGTGCGAGGACGACAGCGTCAGCCGCACGTCCGGGCGGATCTTCTGAAGCTCCTCGTGAAGCAGCACGCGCAGCGGCTCCAGCCGTCCCTCCTCCACCGTGCTGACGAAGATGGAGCGGGCGCTTCCGAACGACCGCTCGCGTAGCGCCTGCTCCTCGGCGTGCGTCAGGCGGTCGATCTTGTTGAAGACGAGCACGGTCGGGCGCTCGGCCAGCCCCAGGTCTCCCAGCACCTCCGTCACTACCTCCATCTGCTCTTCCCACTGCGGATGGGACGCGTCGATGGTGTGAAGCAGCACGTCGGCCTCGGCGGCTTCTTCCAGGGTGGCGCGGAAGGAAGCGACCAGGTGGTGGGGAAGCTTGCGGATGAACCCCACCGTGTCGGTCAGCAGCACCTCGGCGCCCTCGCCCACCTCGATGGCGCGCGTGGTGGGGTCCAGCGTGGCGAACAGCCGGTCTTCGACGAACACCTCGGTTCCCGAAATCCCCCGCAGGATGGACGACTTGCCCGCGTTGGTGTAGCCCACGAGCGAGGCGCGGAGCTGGCCCTCGCGGCTCTTGCGCTGCGTGGCGCGGGTGCGGGCCACGCGCTCCAGCTCGTCCTTCAGCCGGGTGATGCGGTGGTCGATCATCCGGCGGTCGGTTTCCAGCTGCGTTTCGCCGGGGCCGCGCATGCCCGGGCCGGAGCGCGACCGCGAAAGGTGCGACCACATGCGCGTCAGGCGCGGCCGCATGTACTGAAGCTGCGCCAGCTCCACCTGCGCACGCGCCTCGCTGGTGCGGGCGCGCGTGGCGAAGATGTCCAGGATCAGCTCCGCGCGGTCCATGATGCGCGTGCCCAGCAGCTTCTCGAGGTTGCGCCCCTGCGCCGGCGAAAGCTCGTCGTCCATGATGATGAGCGTCGCGCCCGCCACCTCCACCCGCTGCTTCAGCTCCTCGGCCTTCCCCTCGCCGATGTAGAACTTGGGGTGCGGCGAGTCCAGGCGCTGGACGAACGTGTCAAGCACCTCCACGCCGGCGGTGTCGGCCAGGCGCGCGAGCTCCTCCAGGTGCTCCTCGGTTACCTCGGCGGTCTGCTGCTTGGAGGGAGCGGCCACCAGGATGGCCTGCTCCGTCGGCGCGGCCAGTTCGATCAGATCTCGCGTGGTGATGGTAGTCCCGTCGTGTAGAGGTTACAGGTCGTCGGGCCTGAGCCCCGTCCGCTTCGAGAGTCGGGCGAGCATCTTCGGGCCGATCTCGTCCGAGTCGTGAAACGAGAAAACGATGTTGGACCAGCCGTTACGAACAAGCGTACGATGCGATCCTCGTTCCCGCACAATCGACCATCCGATGCACAGCAGTGCGCCCAACACTCGCTTGGCTTTCGCCGATGGCCACTCGCTCATGCAGCCTGGATCGTAACCCGCAGAGGATCCGCAGCGGCCTCACCATGTTCGATCCGGTCTGCGATGACGTGCAACGCAAGCGCCTGGGCTTTGGTGACAGCCTGCGCGCGCGTGTCTCCATACACCATTACGCCAGGGAGCGACGGCACTTCCGCGATCCACCGGCCGTCCTCCTCGCGATCGATCTCAATTTCGAAGTCCATGCGCGTCTCCAGTTCAGAAGCACCTCATGTTCATCATGCATCACCGGCCGCCCAACCACTCCAGCCCGATCATCACAGCGCGGCCCGGGGCGGCGAGGCGGCTAATGTCGAGGTAGTCCGCGTCGGTCGCGTTCTGCACGTCGGCGAAAACGCGGAGGGCGCGAATGTCATACGAGGCGCGCGCGTCCAGCCGCAGGTACGCTTCTTCGCCCACGCGTCGCGCGCGGCGGCCGAGGAGCGACACGTTCAGCCGGTCCGCGAACGTGCGGCGCGCGCCCAAGGTGACGTTCTCCATCACCGGCCGCAGCGCGGACTTGCTGGTGAATCCCTCCGCCGCGTCCGTCGTGAACGAAAGCCACGTGCCCGTGGCGCTCCACGCGACGCCCAGCGGGCCCGCCCACGACGCCTCGGCCTCGATGCCGCGGAAGCGCGCGTCCGCGACGTTGCGCGTGCGCCAGGGCTGGTCGGCCGCCCCGTCGGGCTTGGCCCAGTCGATCAGCTGGTCGGCGTGGCGCACGAAGCCCGCGACTCCCAGCCGCACGCCGCGAGCCACGAAGGCGCTGGCGCCCAGCTCGGCGCTCCAGGACTGCTCGGGTTTCAGGTTGGGATCGCCCACGTTCGCGGGATCCTGGTAGTACCGCTCCGTCCACGTGGGCGCGCGGAATGCCCGTCCGGCGGATGCCCGCAGCCGAACCCCCTCCGCGGGCCACCACGCCGCGGCGGCGGACGGCGACCATTCCGTCCCGTAGCGCTCGTGCCAGTCGGCGCGGACGCCAGCCGTGGCGGAAAGTCGTCCCACGCGGCCAGCCGCGGCTTCCACCAGCGCGGCGGCGCGCTGCTCGGCGCGGTCGCCGAGGCGCGCGCTTTCCAACTCGTCGCTGAACCACTCGCCGCCGCCGGCCAGCCGCAGCCCGCTCGGCACCCGCCAGCGCGCCATCACCTCACCGCCCCAGCGGAGGTTCGTGTGCTGGTTGCGGTAGAACGAGGGGTCGGCGCGGCGCAGGATGAAGTCGTCGGCGTGGCGCCGCACGCTCAGCGTGGGCTCCACGGCGAACCGCGCCTCCGGGCCCGCGCGCAGGGCCAGCGTTCCCGTCGTGGTGCGCGTCTCCTCGTACGATGGGAACGGACCGTAGAACCCGTCCGCGCCGAAGTCGCGCGCCGCGTGCCCCGCGTCGGCGTTCACCGTCCACTGGCCGACCGCCATCGAGAGGGCCAGGCGCCCGCTGGCCACCTCGTAGTCCGTCCCCGCGCGATGCCCGTCGGAACGCTGCCACTCGCCGCCAAGGTCCGCCCGCACCCCGCCCACGTGAGTCGCGTACGACAGCGCGGCCGAGCGCGTATCCCACGATCCCGCCTGCGCGCGCACCCTGGCACCCGCGCCCTCGCGCCGCGTGACGACGTGGATCAGCCCGCCCACCGCGTCGGCGCCGTACAACGCCGACGCCGGCCCGCGGACGATCTCGATGCGCTCCACCTGGTCCAGCGGCACCGTCAGGTTCAGGTCGAAGTGGCCGGTCTGCGCGTCGCTGGCACGAACGCCGTCGACCATCACCAGAACCTGCTCGAAGGTCCCGCCGCGCACGGCCACGTCGGCCAGCGCGGGGGAGCGCGGCATCACGTCCACGGCCAGCGCCCACTCCAGCACGTCGGCGACGGTGCGGGCAGGCAGCGCGCGGATCTGCTCGGCGGTGATCACCTCCACGCCACGCGTGGCGGCCACCAGCTCAGCCGCGGCGCGCGATGCCGCCGTCACCTGCACCGTATCGAGGGGAACGGTCCGGTCCTGCGCGGTGAGGGCGGCCGGAAGGAAAAGAAGACCAACGATCAGCAAACGAGCACGCATCAGCATCTACCGGGACGACAGCCGCCGCCGGGCGACGAGAGCTTGCGGCGGCGAAAGGGCTTGTGAGTCGCGGGAAGATAGACGGCGGCGAGCGGAGGGGCCAGCGCGAGCAGGTCAGAGTTCGCCCGCGTCGCGAAGAGTCTGGTCGTACAACGACTTTCCCAGCCGGAAACTCAGCACCATTACGAGTTGATCCAGCACCGGGCGGACTTCGGGAATGAATCCGCGCTGCTTGGCCAGTTTGAGGACCCCTACCACGCCGATGACCTGCAAACCCATGCTGACTGCCAGTTGACGTGCGCTACGCTCGTCCAGCAGGAGCGTGTCGGCGCGTACGTCGGCGGCGAGGGAAATTGCCTCCGCCTCTCCGCGATCGAGTTCAGTTCGCAGGGCGAGCAGGTAGGAATCGTCCGCGACGGCGACGACCCTCACCCAATCTGCAGATAGAATCTCGGCAACTTCCGGTCGATCCACCTGAACGACTTCGTCCCAGACCGCGCCCGGGACGAGCACCTCTCCGAACAGAATCTGGAGCAGGTGAAGCTGGCCGACTCGAGCGAGCGCGATCAGTGGTGACGAGTCACTGACGACGATCACCGAGCGACGAGCCTGCGCACGGTCGCGAAATCCCGCGCCAGCTCCCGCTCATCGTAGTGCATCGGGATGTTTCGCTCGGCGAGCAGATCGTTGAATACCCACTTGTTCATGCCCGCCAGTTCAGCCGCGCGGCCGAGGGACAGCTTCTCGCGCTCATAGAGCACGACGGCCAGTTCCGTGGCCAGGTCGGCATCCGTCAATCCAGCCGCCGCCATCACTTTGTCAGGGATGACAGCTGCTCCCAAGCCATCGCCGGGATCCAGGAAATCTTCCCTGACCACGGCGGCACACATGCCGGAACCAGCATTGGCGTCAATGGGATCGGCCCAGTCCACCGGGACATCACGGCTCGCGAGCAGATGCTGGAACTGCAGCCTGCCCATGCGTGCGACTCCCGCGGCAGCCGCGACAGGTAACCGGCCACGGTGATACAGGACGGTGGCAATCTCCGTCGCCAGCTCCTGCTCCGTCAGGTTCGTCGCCAGGAGCAGCTTGTCCGAGATCGTAAAAGCCATGACAGCACCTCCGTCCACAGTGTACGATCCCGCAATCTACACGCCGACCCGCGGCTCGACATCCTCAATCAGCATCTCGACGACTTCATTGAGGTTGGCCGTCAACTCCGCGATGGTCTCACCCTGTGCATGCGCCCCTGGAAATCCCGGGATGTGGCCAACGTACAAACCGGTATGTGGCGACTTTTCGATGACGGCCGCGTATCTCCGCATGACTCATCCCAGGTGCAGTGCGGGCCGGCAAGCCTAGGCGGCGACGCCGATCCGTCGTCCAGAGTGTCCGACCTGCAATCTACACGCCGGCCAGCTCTTCGCCAACCTTTTCCCACGCGGCGTAGCTTTCGGCCAGCTCGGCCGTCAGGCGGTCTCGCTCGGCGGCCAAGGATTGGGGGCGCGACGGGTCGGAGCCGGCGGCGTACAGGGCGGGATCGCCCAGGCCTGTCTCGATCTCACCCACGCGCTCCTCGATCTCGGCGATGCGCGCCTCCAGCTTCTGCATTTCGCGCTCGCGGCGGCGGATCTCGTTCTTGGACATCGCCCCGCCCGCGGACGGCGAGCCCGTGGAGGCGCCCTTCGGCTCGGCGGCGCGGGCGAGCGTCGCCGTGGCCGCGGATTCGGCCTTGCGGCGCGCGCTCCACTCCAGCCACTCGTCGAAGGTGCCCGGATAATCGACGAAGCGCCCGTCCTCGTATGCCCACACGCGGGTGGAGATGGACGATAGCATGGCACGGTCGTGGGAGATGAGGATCACCGTGCCCTCGTATCCCTCCAGCGCATCTTCCAGGACCTCGCGGCTCTCGATGTCCAGGTGGTTCGTGGGCTCGTCGAGCAGCAGCAGGTTGGCCTTCTGCAGCGTGATCTTGGCCAGGGCCACCCGGGCCTGCTCGCCGCCGGACAGGTCGCCCACGCGCGCCTCCTGCTCGTCGCCCGAGAACAGGAAGCGGCCCAGATGGCTGCGCAGTTCGGTAAACGTGAGCGACGGCGCCGCTTCCGCCACCTCTTCGCGGATCTTCCTGTCCGGGTTCAGGTGCGTGAAGTCCTGGCGGTAGTATGCCGGCCGCACCCCTGTTCCCATCGTCACCGAGCCGCGCTCCGGCGGTGCGACGCCCGCCAGCACGCGCATCAGCGTCGACTTGCCGCAGCCGTTCGGGCCGACGAGCGCGATCCGCTCCGCGCGAGAGACCTCCGCGCTGAATGGCGAGAACAGCACGCGCTCACCATAGGCGCACTGCACACCGTCCACCCTCATCACCACCCCGCCGCTGCGCCCGCCGGACGCGAACTGCAGCCCCATCGCTTTCTCGTCGCGCCCAACCGCGCCCACGCGCTCCAGGCGGCTGAGGAGCGTGCGGCGGCTCTTGGCCTGCTTGGTTCGCGTGCCGGCGATGAACTTCTGGATGAATGCCTCGGTCCGGGCGATGTGCGCCTGCTGCTGCTCGAACTGCTTGCGCTGCAGCTCGCGCCGGGCCTCGCGCTGGTCCAGAAAGCTCTCGTAGCCGCCCGTGTACGGGTACGCCGTCTGTTCTTCCAGGTGAAGGACGTGGTCCGCCAGCCGCTCCAGGAACACGCGGTCGTGCGACACCACCATCACCGTGCCCGGGTACCCGCGCAGAAACTCTTCCAGCCACTCGGTGGAGCGCAGGTCCAGGTGGTTGGTGGGTTCGTCCAGGAACAGGACGTCGGGTTGGGCGAGAAGCGTCTGCGCGAGCCGAAGTCGGCCCAGCTCGCCGCCGGAGAGGGCGCGGATGGGCTTTTCCCAGGTGTCCTGCGGAAAACCCAGCCCCTCGAGCGTAGCGTCGGCGCGGGAGCGCATCTCGTAGCCGCCGCGGCGCCGGAATTCCTCGACGTGCCTGTCGTACGACTTCAGCAGGCGGCCCGCCTCGGCGGGGTCGGGCTCGGCGCCCAGCTGCTCCAGCTCGCCCGCGATGCGCCGTTCCATCTCCACCAGGTCGGCGAAGGGCTCCAGCGCCGCCTCGTGCACGGTGGCCGCGCTCTGCTCGCCCCGGTTCTGCTTGAGCAGGGTGAAGCGCAGGCCGGGATGGCGCCACACCTCACCCTCCGTCGTTTCCTCTTCACCCGTCATCGTGCGGAACAGCGTGGTCTTGCCCACACCGTTACGGCCCACGATCCCCCAGCGTTCGCGCTCGGCGACGGTGAACGAGACGTTGCGGAAAACCCAGCGGTCGCCGTACTGCTTGCCCGCGTTCTGCAGCCGGACGATGGTCATCGGCCCCCAAGCACCATCACCGAGCCCGTCTTGCGGAAGGGCACCTCGCGGCTGGCGCCGCCCGCGCGCACCCGCACCGTTCCGTTGGCGCGGTAGCTGATCTGCCCGGAGCGCAGCACCGAGCGGAAGGCGTCGCCCAGCTCGGAGTAGCGGAAGTCGACGGGCACCTGCACGGTGCGGCTCTGGCGCGCGCCCACCTCGATGCGCTCGTTGTAGGTGCCGCTGCTCATTCGCTGCCAGGCGTTTTCGTTGGCGCTGTCCCGGGGCGCGCGGATGAACAGCTCGTAGCGCAGGTCTTCGGCGCGCACGCCGATGGGGTTGGGGTTCGTCACGCGGACGTTCACCAGCACGGTTCCGCCGGTGAGGCCCAGGCTGCCGATCTCCACGTTTTCCAGCTCGATCTCGGGGCGCTTGAAGCCGGTACACGCGGCGGATACGAACGCCAGCAGCGCGAAGATCGTGAGCGTCAGGGTACGTCTGGTCATCGGGTACTACTCCGTCGTAAGTGAAATATCGACAGCCCGTTTCGGTTCGGGCTGATGTCGGCGCATTCGGCCGGGTGGCCCCTCCCCCGGCCCCTCCCCCGGCAAACTGCGCCGGGAGAGGGGGGAACTTCGATCGGGGTTCGATAGGGCGCATCGCATGCCGCGGGAGCCCCCTCCCCCCGGCCCCCTTTCCCCGCTGCGCAGGGGAGGGGGAGACCTGAATTGCGCTTCGGCTGGCCGCGCGCACCAGACTGGCTCCCTTCCCCCGCGCAGTTTGCGGGGGAAGGGCTGGGGATGGGGGGCCCCGCCCTCGCACCGGGCCTGCCTGCCCACACCTTGATCCGTGTCAGCGCGGCCGGGGGAGGGCTCGCTCCAGTGATGGTGCGCGGCGCCACGCCTCCCACTCCTCGCCCTCCAGCATCCGCCACTGCGCGCCCGGCTGAAGCATCAGGCCGCGGCTGCACCAGGATCCGACGAAATCCAGGTCGTGGCTGCTCAGCAGCACCGCGGCTCCCTCGGCGCGGCGGGCGTCAAGCTCCGCCGTCAGCCGCTCGGCGGAGGTGCGGTCCAGCCCGTTCAGCGCCTCGTCCAGCAGGATCGCCTTCGGGCCGTGCAGCAGCGCCGCGATGATCGCCGTCTTGCGCCCCATCCCCTGCGACAGCTCGCGGCACAGCGTGGATTCCGCGCCGGCCAGCCCGAGCAGCTCCAGCAGCCGCGCCGATTCCCTGCCGGCCTCGCCCGCATCCATCCCGCGCGCCGCCGCCACGAACTGCAGCATCTCGCCCACCGTCAGCTCGGGATACAGGAACGGCTGCTCGGGGACGAATCCCATACACTGCGCCGCGGCGGCGAGGTCCGTGAAGGGGTCGTGCCCGCACAGCCGCACGGTGCCCCGGTCCGGCAGCCGGTCGCCGGTGATGCAGCCCAGGAGCGTGCTCTTTCCCGCGCCGTTGCTCCCCAGCAGCGCCACCGCCTCGCCGGGCTTCAGCGCGAAGGTCACGCCGTCGAGCACGTCGCGCTTGCGGTACGCCTTCCGCAGCCCGTCTACCGCCAGCGGCGCAGATCCGTCGCCCATCATCGCCCCGCCGCGGCCAGCGACGCCGCCGAGCCCACCGCCGCGCTCGCCGCGGCGGCCAGCAGCCACATCCATCCACTCGAATCGGGCACGATCAATCCCCAGGTGATCCCCACACAAGCCGCCAGTGGCAGCGCCATCCCGAACGCCGCGGCCCAGCGCCCCAGCAGCCGGTCGCGCGCGGTCAGCCCCACCGTGCGGTCCATCCACCGCATTCCCCCACGCTCCAGCCGCCCCAGCCCGATCAGCGCGGCGGCGTGCATCGCCAGCACCAGCGCGCCGGCCCCCGTCACCCATCCCTGCACGGCGGCGCTCTCGCCCGCGCGGAGGAGCGCCAGCACGCAGATGATCGCCACCGGCCAGGTGATGCGCCCCGCCCAGCGGAACCGGCGTGACACCACGGCGGCGTCGCGCGCCCGCACGGCGCCCGCTCGCCGCGGCAGCACCCGCGCCAGACCTCGCCCGATCACCAGCCCCGCCTCACCCGCGCGCGGGGGCGGCGCGTACGCCATCTCGTTCGCCTGCGGGCCGAACCGCGGCAGCGCCCGCGCGAACCGGCCGGCGCCCAGCCACGCGAGCCCGAGCGCGCCAGCGGCGAGCAAGGCCGTCCACCCGAGGGGCGGCAGCGCGCCCACCAGCACCAGCCGCGCCGCGAACGCCCCCGCGATCACTGGCGGCAGGGGCGCCCACACCAGCGGACCGGCCGACACCAGCTCGGGATCGGGACCCATCATCCGGGACGTCAGCTCCACCCGCCGGCCGGGCGTGACGATGCGCATGGCCGCCCCGCTCAGCCCGAATAGCGCGGCGCCCCACGCCACGAGACCGGCGGCGAGCGCCTCCGCGATCGGCACCGTGCCCAGCACGCCGGTCGCGGCGTATGGGACCATCAACAGCAGCACGACCGCGAGAGTCAGCGCCAGCAGGCGGAGGGCGCGCAGGGCGTACGATGCGCGTGGCGGAATCCCCAGCCGCCGGAGCAGCGCGTCGTCCGCCGGGCGAAAGAGGACGGGATAGGTCCAGAACGCGATGGGCGATGAGACGAGCAGGCCCAGCCCAATCGCCCCGTCGCCATTCGTCGCGTCCGGCCGCACCGACTCCGCGCCCAGCCACAGTGCCGCGATGCCGAGCGCCACGGGCAGCAGCACCGCGATCCACGCACCCGGCCGCGGATGCCGGACGGGGTCCGCCAGCCGGCGAAGCTCGAGGCCAAGGAGAAGGCGGACCGCGTTGGGAGCCACGATGTATGGGTCTGTGCGATTCGGTGCCGATCAGAGGCGCGGAATATGGAACGCGCCGGGGGACGGCGGCAACGGCGCGCCAGGTGTAGGGCTTCCCCACCCGCAGGAGGGGGATGCGCCCCACGCCGGTTTCGGCCAGCGGCGGACCCGCGCCGCGTCGCGCGGGCGTAGCGTCGTGTACAGGCGCGCGCCCTTCGCTCGCGCAGGCATCACGGCAGGGACGGACCGCATGATTGCGTCACGGTGGATCGACAGGAGCGCGGGGAGGTTGCTGGTCGCCTTGCTCGTCGCGGCGGCGGCGGCACCGGATGCCGGGTCGCAGCCCGTGGAGCCGGGGCTGCCCTTTGCGCCTGGCGAGCGGTGCGTGTACCGCGGCAGCAACCGCCTGGGCCGGGTGGGCACCGGAACGATGTACGTGGAAGGGCCGGCGCGCGAGGCAGGGCGAAGCACGTGGCTGCTGCGCTTCGACTTCAACGGGCGCCTGGGGCCGGTCAGCGTCACGGACCAGACCACGTCGTGGTTCGATCCCGCGACGCGTGCCAGCGTGCGCTACGCCAAGCGCGAACGCTCGCCCGTGTCGTCGGCTACGCAGGACGTGAGGATGGACCTGGCCGCGCGGCGCTGGCAGGGGCTGAACGGCACCGGCGGCGCCATGACGACGGCGGCCCCGCTGGACGAGCTCTCGTTCCTGTACGTGCTGCGGACGCTGCGCCTGGACGACGGCGACACCTACACGCTCAACCGCCACTACGAGCCGGGGCGCAACCCGGTCACCGTGCGGGTCATCGGGCGAGGCACCGTGCGCGTGCCGGCGGGCGAGTTCCGGACGATCGAGGTGGAGCTGCGGGTGCGCGACCCCAACCGGTACGGCGGCGACGGCATCATCCAGGTGCACCTAACCGACGATGCGCGCAGGATCATGGTGCGGATGGAGTCGTCGGTGCCGCGGGCCGGGCGCGTGGTCCTGTCGCTGCAGTCCGGCACCGGCGGGTGCGCCACCCCGGGTGGCATCGCCAGCCGCTGAAGTCCGTCGCCGGAGATCCGAAGCGGACCGTCCTTCCCCGGGGTGGTCCGCTTCTTCGTTCCCCCGCCTGGGCCCCGTGTCAGGGATTTCTCGATCGGCACCATCAACGCGGACCACACCGCGGCGCGCCTGGCGCCCCACAGCGTTTCCACGACACACCCGACAATCCGCCCCCCTGCCATGCCGTAGCTTGGTTGCAGTCGGAGGGACGCAACGGCGCCCCTCCCCGCCACGGGCCGGGGGCGGATGAGATCGCCGGCCGCGCAACGGGAGAAAGCACCATGCGCAACCAACTGTTCGCCGCAGCCCTGATGATCGCCACCCCGGCGCTGCTCGCCTCGTCGGCGGCCACGCTGACCTTCGGCAACGGCAGCAAGGTGTGGGTCGAGGGCACGTCCACCGTCCGCGGCTACCGCTGCGAGAGCACGCAGGTGGCCGGCACCGCCGACGCGGCCGGCACCGAGCTGAGCCAGGTGGGCCAGGCCCGCGGCGAGATCACCATCCCCGTGCAGACGCTGGACTGCGGCAACCGGACGATGGACGCCCACATGCGGAGCGCCCTCAAGGCCGGGCAGAACCCCAGCATCCGCTTCCGCGCCACCTCGGTGCGGGTGACGCCCAGCAGCCCCACGCAGGGCGCCGTGGCGATGACCGGCCAGCTGACCATCGCCGGCCAGACGCGCGAGGTGACGATCGACGGCACGGCGGCGCGCGAAGGCAACGCGCTGCGGGTGCGCGGCAGCGAGCGGATCACCATGACGGACTTCGGCGTGCAGCCGCCCCGGCTCATGGCGGGGACCATGAGGGTGCACGCGCCGGTGACGGTGGGCTTCGACGTGGTGCTGAGGCCCTGAACGATGATCGGGCGGCGGACAGGCTCGCCGCGGCAGTGAACGGGGGCGCACCTCCGCGCCCCCGCTGGACGGGAGACTCCGGCTGACGGAGAAAGTTCGATGAAAACCCTCAATCGTACGCTGCTGATCGCGGCCGCCCTGGTGGCCGGCCCCCTCGCGGCGCAGGACATCCCCGGCGGCGGCGTGGCCACCCCGGCCGACACCACCCCGCCCGCCGCCGCCGTTCCGATGGCGGTCGTCACGGTCGGCTCGCCGGCGGCCGGCGCCATCGGCCAGTTCGAGGCGCCCAAGCAGGGGCTGGAGTTCAACGGCCTCAGCATGCAGATCGGCGGCGCGTTCGCGCAAACCTTCCAGTCGCTGGACCACGAGAACACCGCCACGCCGGCGGCGAAGACGGTGCTGGGCGAGATCCGCCCCGGCTTCAGCCTGGCGAACGCCAACCTGAACATCGGCGTGCAGCTGGCGCGCGGGATCCGGGTAGACCTGGAGAGCTACATGGCCAGCCGCCACCACAACGAGTTCTGGGTGAAGGGCGGCTTCGCCACCATCGACGCCTCGCCCTTCGACGTGCCCGTGCTGAACCGGATCATGGAGTTTACGACGATCCGCGCCGGCCACTTCGAGATCAACTACGGCGACGCGCACTTCCGCCGCACCGACAACGGGAACGCGCTTCGCAACCCGTTCGTCGAGAACTACATCCTGGACGCGTTCACGACGGAGATCGGCGCCGAGGTGATGCTGCGCGGACCGATGGGTTCGTTCGTCCTGGGCGGCGTGACGACGGGCGAGAACAAGGGCAACATCAAGGAGGGCGCGGTCGACGCCTCGCCCGCCTTCCTGGGCAAGCTGGGCTTCGACCGCCAGTTCACCGACGCCCTGCGCCTTCGCCTGACGGGCAGCATGTACACGGCAGAGTCGTCGCCCGCGGTGACGCTGTACGGCGGCGACCGCACCGGCTCGCACTACTGGGGCGTGATGGAAGACAGCTCGACGCTGCGCCAGGGCACCGCGTTCACCAACGGGCGCATCAACCCCGGGTTCAGCAACGAGATCCGCGCCGTGCAGCTGAACCCCTACGTGGAGTTCGGGAACCTGGAGGTCTTCGGTGTGATCGAGCGGGCCAGCGGCAAGACGGCCGCCGAGGCGGAGCGCCGCGAGGTGAATCAGCTGGCCGGTGACGTGGTGTACCGCCTGTTCCGTGACCAGCTGTACGTGGGCGCCCGCTACAACCGCGTGAACGGCGACTTCGCGGGGCAAAAGGACCTGGAGGTGCGGCGCACGGCCCTCTCGGCGGGGTGGTTCCTGACGCGAAACCTGCTGACCAAGGTGGAATACGTGACGCAGGAGTACGACGGGTTCGCGGCCACGGACATCCGCAACGGCGGCAAGTTCAACGGGTTCCTGATCGAGGGCGTGATCGCCTTCTGATCCACGGCATCTCGGGGGCGCCGTCCCGGGTCATTCATGCGGGCCTGAAGGAACGACGGACGACAGGGTCAGGTACGCGACCTCCTTACCGGACGCGCGCACGGAGCGGGGAGCCCGATCAGGGCTCCCCGCTCCGCTTTCGTATGAGCAACTGCACCCTCACGCAGAGTCGCAGAGCCGCAGAGAGAGAACAGCAGAGGACCCGCGGGTGGGTCCTCTGCTGTTCTGCGTCTCCACGCCGACCGCGCCTCCGTGGGACTTGGACACATCCCATGGCCCGCCTATCTTATGTGCTCCCAATCGAAGCCCCCGCGCTCCCTCCCAATGTTTGTTCCGATGAGATTTCGCGAGTTCTTCACTCACCTCCGGTGGTTCGGGATCGTGACGGCGCTGGCGCTCGCCGCCTCCTCGCCCGTACGCGCGCAGACGGGCGAACAGACCAGCGCTCCCGCGGCGTCGCCCGGCGGAGCCGTGGTGCTGGGCCGCGTGGTGGACGCGGCGACCCTGGCGCCGCTGCCCGGGGCGCAGGTTCGCGTTTCGACCGTGCCGGGGGTGGCGCTGGCCGATGCCAACGGCGTGTTCACCGTGCGCGACGTTCCGCCGGGCGACCACGAGACGATGGTCTCCCGCATCGGCTACCGCTCCCGCGTGGCGGTATGGCGCGTGGGAGAAGAGGGGTTGGAACTCGAGGTGCAGCTGGAAGTGGAACCGCTGGTGATGGAGGCCATCCAGGTGCAGTCGCGGCGGTTCGAGCGCCGTATGAATTCTTCCGGGGCCGCGGCTCGCGGCTTCGATGCGAACGAGCTGAGGTCGAGCAGCTATCCCAACGCCAAGGAGTTCGTGCGGGCGCGGATGGGCTTCGCAGGCGTATCGTGCGGCGCGTTGGCGAAACCCGGCGACGGCCCGCAGGATTGCGTGGTGATTCGCGGGGCGCCGACGCGCGTCTGCATCATCATCGACGAGCGGCCGGCGTTCGGGGGCTGGTTCGAGATGGAGCTCCTGAACCCGCAGGAGCTCTTCCGCGTGGACGTGATCGGTGGGGGACGAGTCGTGCAGGTGTACACGACTTCCTTCGTGGCGCACATGACGGCCCGTCGCCAGACGCCCACACCCGCCGACCTCCTGTCCATGATCGCCTGTCCACGCTGAGGAGGCCGATCCGGGCTGGTGAACCGCGGGCGTTCAGGCCAGCGGCAGCGTGAAGTGGAAGGTGGTTCCCCGCCCTGGCTCGCTCTCCACGCCGATCTCGCCGCCGTGCGCCTCCACGATCCCGCGCGCGATCGCCAGGCCCAGGCCCGCGCCCGCTCGCCGGGTGCTGCGCGCCTGCCAGAAACGGTCGAAGACGTGCGGAAGGTGCTCGGGCGGAATTCCCGGCCCCGTGTCGGCCACGGAAACGCGGATCTCGCCGTCTTCCGCCACGGCCGTGACGAGGACGCGGCCCCCCTGTGGCGTGAACTTGATGGCGTTGCCGACGAGGTTGGAGAGCACCTGGTGGATGCGCTCGCGGTCGGCCCACGCGGCGGTGAGATCCGCGCCGATGCTCGCACTCACCTCCATCTCCTTCTCCCCAGCCATCCCGGCGACGCCGGCGAGCACGTCGTCCACCACCTCCCCCACGTCCAGCTCCGCGGGCTCGAACGAAAGGCGGCCCGCCTCGATCGCGGCGACGTCCAGCAGGTCCTGCCGCAGCCGGTCCATCTGCTGGGTGAGGTGGCGGATGGACTCGATGCGACTCCGAGCGTCCACCTCGTCCGCGGGCAGGGTGCGCTCCAGCACCCTGGCGTGGATCTTCACGGCGCTCAGCGAGTTGCCGATGTCGTGGGCCACGATGCGCAGCACCTCGTCGCGCGCCATCACCGCTGCCTCGGCGGCGGCGCGGGCCTCCTGCTCGTTGCGCAGCAGCCGCGCGCGCTCGCCCTCCAGCCGCTTGCGCTCGATGGCGTAGCGGATGGCGCGGGCCAGGGTGCCGCCCTCCACCGTGCCCTTCACCAGGTAGTCCTGCGCGCCCGACTGCACCGCCTGCACGGCCACCCTCTCGTCCGCCAGCCCCGTCAGCACGATGATGGGCACCTCCGGCGCGGCGTCCAGCATCCGCCCCACCGTCTCCATCCCGTGCGCGTCGGGAAGCGAAAGGTCCAGCAGCACCACCTCCGGCGCCTCGGTGGCGACGAGCTCCAGCGCCTCGGACAATCGCGACGCGTGGACGAGGTCGAACGACAGCGAGTGGGCTTCGCGCAGCGTTTCCCGTAGCAGGCGCGCATCCCCCGGGTTGTCCTCCACCAGCAGGATGCGGACGGTCTCGCTCACGGCCGCGGCTCGGGCGGCAGCTTTACGATGGTGAACCAGAAGTCCTCGATGGACTTCACCACCGTGATGAACTGGTCCAGGTCCACCGGCTTGGTGATGTAGCAGTTGGCGTGCAGGTCGTACGCGCGGGCGATGTCGCGTTCCGCTTCGGAGGTGGTGAGGATCACGACGGGGATGGTCCGCAGCGCCGGATCGGCCTTGATCTCTTCCAGCACCTCGCGCCCGTCCTTCTTGGGAAGGTTCAGGTCCAGCAGGATCAGGTCGGGCCGGGGCGCGTCGGCGTACCGGCCCTGGCGGCGAAGGAAGGCCAGCGCCTCTACCCCGTCGGGGGCGACCGACAGGTTGTTGTGCACCTTGCCCTCCTTGAGCGCCTCGCGCGTCAGCCGCACGTCGCCCGGGTTGTCTTCCACCAGCAGCACCTCGATGGGCTGCGACGCAGTGCGCGCGCTCATTCCGCCTCGTCTCCCGCGGGAAGGGTGAAGTAGAACGTGGAGCCCTGCCCTTCGGCGGATTCCACCCAGATCCGGCCGCCGTGCCGCTCCACGATCTTCTTGCAGATGGCGAGGCCGATGCCCGTTCCCGCGTACTCGGCCCGAGTGTGAAGGCGCTGGAAGATCACGAAGATGCGCTGCGCGTACTCCGGCGCGATGCCGATGCCGTTGTCGCGCACCGAGATCACCCACTCGCCGCCCGTGCGCTCGGCGGAGACGTGCACGCGCGGAGGCTCGGCGCCGCGGAACTTGAGCCCGTTGCCCACCAGGTTCTGCAGCACCTGGCCCATCTGCACGGGGTCTGCCTCCACGGTGGGGAGCGGGCCGGCGGTCACCGTGGCCCCGCCTTCCTCGATGGCCGTCCGCAGCACGTCGAGCGTGCGCTGGAACACCGCCTCCAGGTCTGCCCGTTCCACCGCGCCGCCGCCCTTGCCCACGCGCGAGTACGCCAGCAGGTCGCCGATCAGCGCCTGCATCCGCGTTACGCCGTCCACCGCGTAGCCGATGAACTCGTGGGCGTCGTCGTCCAGCTTGTCGCGGTAGCGGCGCGCCAGCAGCTGCGTGTAGCTGGCCACCATCCGCAGTGGCTCCTGCAGGTCGTGCGAGGCCACGTAGGCGAACTGCTCCAGGTCGGCGTTGGAGCGGGCCAGCTCCTGGGCCTGCCTGGCCAGCGCATCCTCCGCCCTCACCCGTTCCGTCACGTCGCGCAGCACGGCGGTGTACAGGCGCTTGCCGCCTACCTCCAGCTTGGAGATGGACGCATCCGCCGGGAACACCTCACCGCTCCACCGGCAGCCGGAGATCTGCCCGCGCTCCCCCATCCGCCGCGCGACGATGGGCGACTCGCCGAATTCATGGACGCGGGCCTCGTGGTCGGCGCGGTGCTGTTCCGGGATCAACATCTCCACGCGTTCGCCCATCACCTGCCCGGCCGTGTAGCCGAAGGTCTGCTCGGCCCCCTGGTTGTAGAAGACGATGCGCTGGTCCTCGTCGATCGAGACGATGGCGTCGGACGAGATGGAGATGATCCCCGCGAACTTGGCCTCGGAGAGCCGCAGCGCCTCTTCGGCCCGGGCGCGCTCGATCACCCGGCCCACCTGCGTGCCCACGTTGGCCATCACGCCCATCAGCGCCGGGTCCGGCGCCAGCGGGCGGTCGGCGAAGAACTCCAGCACCCCCGCCACCTCGCGCCCCACCAGCACGGGAAAAGCGACCGCGGAGTGGATTCCCTCCTCCGCCGCCACCGTACGGACGAACTCCGGGTCGCGCCGCACATCCTCGATCCACCCCGGCTCGCCGGTGCGTAGGACGCGGCCCGCCAGCCCCTGGCCGGCGGCGAAACGCGTCTGCCGCGTCACCTCGCGGAACCGGGGGAAGCGCGACGGGGCGGCCAGGTGCCAGATGCCGGTGGGCGCCAGCTCGCCCTCGGCATCAACCAGGTACGCATGTCCCGCGGGCCAGCCCGTGTGGCGGCAGACAGCATCCAGGCACGTCTGCAGGGCGCCTTCGATGTTGGTGGACTCGTTCGCCGCCACGGCCACCACTTGCAGTAGCCGGACGAGGCCGGGCTCTTCGGTGGACGCGTCGCGGATGGGGGACGGATCGGTCATGCAAGCTCTTTGATTGCGTGTGCGCGGTCGGCCAGAACTTAGGTTGCCGTCAGCGGCGCGAACAGGATTGGTCCGCTCTCCGGCCGACCCGTGATGCGCGGATGCGGAAACTTCCCCACACGGCGTTCCTGCGCCTCCCGGCGACGCGCGGCGCTCGGCGCGGCTAGCTTCAGGGCAGATCGCGCGAACTCCGGCTCGCGCTCATGCACGGTCAACCGAGTGGGGAGAAGCAGGCGATGAAAACGGCTGCCGCGCGGGCGCTGCGGGCGACCACGGTGCGCGACGTCATGAGGATGCAGATGGTGACCGTCGTCCCCGAGATGACGCTGCCGGAGCTTGCGCAGACGCTGCTGGAGTCGGGCGTACGCTCGGCCCCCGTGCTCGCGCCGACGGGAAAGATCCTGGGCGTGGCGTCGCAGACGGAGCTGGTGCGCCTGTCCATGGGCTCTGGAAACGCGCCGGAGCGCCTGCGCGTTCGCGACGTCATGGGCCCGGTGGGCCCCACCATCAGCCCCGACGAGCCCCTGCCCCGCCTGGTCCGCCGCTTCGTCCGCGACCGGGTGCAGCGCGCGCTGGTGGTGGAAAACGGAATCCTGCTGGGCATCGTCACGCCCATCGACGTGCTGACCGCCATCGACGAAGCGCACTGAGCCCACTCGGTCGAGCGGGCTCAGTGCGTATGGCGAGAAAGCCGCACGAGGTCCACGGCTTAGACGGGGGACACCGCGTCAGGCCAACTCGGCCGGCTTCGTCTTTTCCGGCGCGAGTTGCGGAGCCATTTCGATCACGGTTTCGCGTCCGGCGAGCTTTCGCCGCACAATGGAACCCGCCTCCCGCTCCCCTTGTTCGATCGCGACCGCCTGTTCGACGCTGCGCCGCAGCCTCTCAGCAAAATCCTTGCTGGTTACCCGCGCCATGGTGCTCCTAACGTTGTAGTCCTGGCTACGCCGGCTTGAGCATTCCCGTTTCCAGCGCCAGCTTCACCAGCTCGGCGCGGTGGGTCAGCCCCAGCTTCTGCATCATCCGGGCGCGGTACGTGTCCACCGTCTTGGGTGAAAGGAACAGCTTCTTGCCGATCTCTGCGCTGCTGTAGCCCTCGGCGGTCAGCGTAAGCACCTCGCGCTCGCGCTCGCTGAGCTTGTCGAGCGGCCCCACTTCCTGCGGCTCGCGCGCCTGCTGGTACTTGCGCAGCAGCACCCGCGTGGCGCTGGGATACAGGAACACCTCGCCGCCCGCGACGGTGCGAATGGCCGTCAGCAGGTCCACGTCCGCACTGGTCTTGCGCACGAACCCGCTCGCTCCCGCCTCCAGCACCGGCAGCAGGAACTCGTCCTCGGTCTGCGAGGTCAGCACCAGCACCCTCGCGCCGATCTCCAGGGCGGCAATCTGGCGCGTGGCCTCCAGCCCGTCCATCCCGGGCATCGCCAGGTCCATCACCACCACGTCGGGCCGCAGCAGGCGCGTCTTTTCCACCGCCTCCTCGCCGCCCGCCGCTTGCCCGACCACCTGGAAGTCGTCCTCCAGGCCGAGCAGGGCGTCAAGCCCGCTGCGCAGCACGGCGTGATCGTCGGCAAGCAGGATACGGATTTTCGATGACATCTTCGGATCCGGATTCAAGACGGGAAGCGCGCTCGGGTACGCGATGAATATATCGCGCCAGACCGCCGCCCGAGTCCGGGGAAGCGAATCATCTCTGAGGGAATTTTCCCCACATCAAGCAGATGCCGTGCGGGTACGGCTTGCGGCCCGATCACTATGCACCCAAATTTCGTGCGAACCATGGAGAGAGCATGAGTGCAGCAGTATATCAGACCCGGCCGTCATCCAGGCACCACGCCTCCTACGCGGTGCGCACACCGAAGCGCAGCGACGCCCTGTCATCTACCCTTGCGTCAGGCGCCATGGCGCGCGTGGTCATCGATTTCGCGGTGCATCCAGACGATGCTTCGCACGGGCGCGAAATCCAGCGTCGTACGGGGCTTACCCCGCGCTCGCTGAACGCCGAACTGGCGCGCCTGGAATTGCTCGGCGTGATCCGTCGCAGACCAGAAGGACGGCTGGTGCGCTATGGGCTCGTCGAGAGCAACCCGCGCTGGAAAGCCCTGCGCGAGTTGGTCGCGCACATGGCCGACCCCGCCGACGTGCTCCGGAATGCGCTTGCCGACGTAGCCGGCGTGGGCGCGGCATTCATCTTTGGCTCGATCGCGCGAGGGAATGCGCGGGAGGGCAGCGACATCGACGTCTTCGTTCTGGATGAGGGCGTGGACGAGGACCGGCTGGCTAGGCGGACGCTGGATGTTGGCGTGCTGCTCGGACGCGAGGTGAACGTGGTGCAGATGACGCCCGGGCAGCTGGCTGACCGGATCGCCTCTGGAAGCAGCTTCATCCGCGAGGTGCTGCGTGGAAAGAAGCAATGGGTGGTCGGCTCAGAAGCGGATCTATCACCAAGGCTGAATCACGCGGAGACGATCTGATGACAGTGAAGATTCACCCGATCCGCACAGAACCCGAGTACCGAGCGGCGCTCTCGCGAGCGGACGAGCTGATGGACTCCAAGCGAGGCACGTCAGACGGTGACCACTTGGACCTACTGGTGAAGCGGATCGAGACGTATGAGGCGCAGAACGAATTCGATGTTCCCTCCGACGACCAGATACTGGCTAAACCTCCAGGCCGTAGTCCTTGAGGCGCTTTCTTGCCGTCGCGAGTTCGTCGGCAGTAAACAGGTCCTGCCACTCGGGTTGGAGGACAACGTACTCCACGGTGAGATCCAACCGACCTTTCTCGAAGAGCTTCGAATAGCCCTCGGAAACGCCGGGGGCGTGCAGGAGTATCCTGGCGGTCTCCAGCCCCCCATGCTCCGATAGCATCTGTAGGAACCGGGTCGCGTTGTACTTGCATTCCGCCTTCGCCCGCGAGTAGGCCGTCATCAACGCCTGCGTAAGTCCCCGTTCCTGCTTCGTCTCCATAGTTGATCCTTTAGTATCAAAGTTTAGCCCGGGTCGCCGCGGTCTCGCATGCGGGCGGCGATCTTGGCTTCGTAGCCACGGTCCGTGGGCTCGTAGAAGCGCTGGTCGGCGATGTCGTCCGGTAGCGTCTGCAGGGGCGTGTAGCCGCCCGGGTAGTCGTGGGCGTACTTGTAGCCCTCGCCGAAGCCCCACTCCTTCATCAGCGACGTGGTGGGATTGCGCAGGTGCAGCGGAATGGGCGCGTCGGGGTGCTCGCGCGCTGCCTGCGCGGCGGCGCCCCCCGCCAGGTACGCGCGGTTCGACTTGGGCGCGTTCGCCACGTACAGGATGGCGTTGTACAGCGGCAGCAGCCCCTCGGGCACGCCCAGCCTCTCGTACGCCAGCATGGCGTTCACGCAGACGATGCCCGCCTGCGGGTCCGCCAATCCCACGTCCTCGTACGCGGCGGCCACCAGGCGGCGGAACACCGTCTTGGGGTCTTCGCCCACCTGGATCATCCGCATGGCCCAGTACAGCGCGCCGCTTCCCGTGCTGGCCCGCAGCGACTTGTGGAAGGCGGACAGCATCTCGTACATCAGCGAGGTGTCGTAGCGCGCGGTGGGCCGCTGCAGCGCCTCGCGCACGTCCTCGGGGCCGATGGTGCCCGTTTCCGCCAGCCGCGCCGCAATCTCCAGCCCCGTCAGCGCCTGCCGCGCGTCGCCGCCCGTGTGGCGCACCAGCACGTCCTCGGCCTCGGGGTCGATGGAGACGCCGGCGCCGCCCAGCCCCCGCTCCTCGTCCGCCAGCGCGCGGCGGACCACGCTGCGCACGTCGTCCTCGCTCAGCGGCTCCAGCACCAGCACGCGCGAGCGAGAGAGGACGGCGGGGTTGATCTCGAACGCCGGGTGCTCCGTCGTGGCGCCCACCAGCGTCATCAGCCCCGACTCGATCCACGGAAGGAGGAAGTCCTGCTGCCCCTTGTTCAGCCGATGGATCTCGTCGACGAACAGCAGCGTGCGCTGGCCGGCCTTCTTCCGCATCTCGGCCTCCTTCACCACCTCGCGCAGCCGCGGCACCCCCTCGCTGACCGCGTTGAAGGGAAGGAACGAGAAGCCGCTCTCCCCCGCGATCACCCGGGCGAGCGTGGTCTTGCCGCTTCCCGGCGGGCCGTGGAGGATCAGGTTGGGCAGGTGCCCCGTCGCCAGCAGCTTCCGCAGCGTGCCGTCGGGCCCGGCCAGGTGCTGCTGGCCCACGATCTCGTCCAGCGTGCGCGGCCGCATCCGCTCCGCCAGCGGCGCAGACGATTCTGCCACGGGCGGCGCGGCGGCGGACTTCTTCGCGGGCGGCTGGGCCTCGCCGAACAGGGACAGGTCGCTCACGGGTGCACGTAGCGGCGAAGGACGAGGTACGTGGCGTAGAACAGCCCCGCGCCCAGGAACACGGCCAGCGCCGACCCGCGGCTGGGCTTCTTCTGCACCTCGGGCACCAGGTTGGATGCGCCCACGTACAGCGTGACCCCCGCGCTCAGCGCCAGCCCCGTGGTGGAAAGCATCTTCACCTGCGACGTCAGCAGCACGCCCAGGACGGTGGAAAGGCCCAGCAGCAGCACGGCCACGATGGCACGGCGGCGCGAGTTGCCGCTGGCCAGCATGATGGAGGCGACGGTGACGCCCTCGGGCATCTTGTGGATCAGGATGGCCAGGAACACGAGCAGCCCCAGCCACTCGCCCACCGCGAAGCCGCTGGCGATGGCCACGCCGTCGAAGAAGGTGTGCAGCAGCAGCCCCAGCAGCGCGGCCGTCCCCACCCAGGGGTTCACCATCGCGTGCTGGTGCGTTTCCTCGCCGAAATGGAAGTGTGGCGTAAGGACGTGCTGCGTCAGGTGCACGAGCAGGTAGCCCACCAGGACGGCGACCGCGGCGTTGGGCCCGGCCTCCACGGCGTGCGGAATCATCCCCACGAGCGCCGTGGCGATCATGAAGCCGGCGCCGAAGGCGATCATCAGGCGCTGCGTGGCCCGCCCGGTGTTCGACGGGGCGGTGATGATCAGCCCGCCGAGCAGGTTCGCCCCGGCGGCGGCCAAGGCGTACAGCAGCGCCGTGTTCAAGTTGCCAGCGGTCCCGCGTACGGTCGGAGAAGAACGGTGCGAATGGCGGCAAAGTGGCCGCGCGACGCAAGCGCTGTCAACCGGCCTCGAGCACCACGAAGGCGGCGGCGGTGTCGTCGGTGTGGGTCAGCGACAGGTGGATGCGGACGATCCCCCGCTCCGCCGCGATCTCCGCGGCGCGCCCCGCCAGCTGCAGCGACGGCGCGCCCGACTCGGCCGACACCACCTCCACCTCCGTCCATCGACCCCCGAGTCCCCAGCCGGTGCCCAGGGCCTTGAAGAACGCCTCCTTGGCCGCGAACCGCGCCGCGAACGATTCCGTCGGCGACTTCGACGCGGCGCAGCGCTCCGCCTCGCCCGCGGTGTAGAAGCGCGCCACCGCCGCCTGGCCCCGCCGTTCCATCAGCTCGCGGAAGCGGGGGATGTTCACCATGTCGATGCCGATGCCGGCGATCACGGGCATGCCCTTGCGCGGGGGGACGGCGGGCGGCGACCTTGCCGGCCAGCGCGCGCTGGGAGGGATGCGGCACGGGTTTGGCGAAACGGCTCCGCACCGGCGGGGCGGCTGGCCGGAACTGGATTCGGAATCGAAGAGCGAGGAGACGTGGCCCGGAATCCCTGGAAGAACCGGTTTCGCCTGCTGACGCCGGTACTCATCGGTATCGTCGCGGGAATTTTCATGGGCTGGGTGCTGGTGCAGCTGCTGATCCTGCGGTGACCGCCGGCCGCGCCGGCCTTTCCTGCTGCGAGCAAAAGAGACGCCCCCGCGGGCGTCTCTTTCCGTTCCACCCCGCTTTCCTCCCTAGCGTACCAGCACGCGGTAGCCGTGCGCGGGGATGTTCAGCCGCCCGGCGGCGCCCAGCTGCACCCAGTCCTTGCTGAACCAGTCGGTGTACGCGCCGGGCTGCGCCAGCCCCTGGTACCCCACCGCCGCCGTCCTGTCGCCGAAGTTCACCGCCACCAGCACCGTGTTCGCGCCCTGCGTGCGCGTGAAGGCATACACGCGGTCGCCGCCGTCCGTCTGCAGCTTTACCTGCGGCGCGCCCCACGGGCCGTTGCCCAGCGCCGGCTGGGTGTGCTTCAGCCCGAACATCGCCGAGTAGAACGGGGCCAGCGACGGACCGCTCCAATCCACCGTGTCTTTTTCGAAGAAGCGCAGCCGCTTGTTCAGGCTGGCCTCCTGGCCGGTGTACAGCAGCGGGATGGAGTTCTGCGCGGTGGCGCTGAGCACGAAAGCCGGAGCGTGGTTGCGGCCCATGCGCTCGAACTCGGTGCCCTGCCAGCTGTTTTCGTCGTGGTTGCTGGTGAACGACATGCGGTACGCACCCCGGCCGTACAAGCTGTCCTGCCGGGCGAAGTAGGGGTCCAGCTCGGCCGTGCCCTTCTTGCCCTGCGCGATCTCGTTCAGCAGGTGGTGCATCTCCCACGCGTAGGTGGCGTGGAACCACTGGTGAAGGCGCGGGTCCTCGGCCTCGGCGAGAAGGAACAGGTCGGGCTTGGCGGACACGAGGGCGGGGCGCGCCTCGGCCCAGAACTCGTAGGGAACGCCCCACGCCACGTCGGCGCGAAAGCCGTCGATGCCCATCTCGTCCAGCCACCACCGCATCTCGCGGATCATCGCGCGGCGCATGTCGGCGTTGCCGAAGTTCAGGTCGGCCACGTCGGTCCAGTCCGTCTCCTTGCCCTGCTGGTCCAGCGGATAGGAGATGGAGCCGTCGCTCCGCAGCGTGTACCAGTTCCGGTGCTCCCGCGTCCACGCGTGGTCGTGCGCCGTGTGGTTGGCCACCCAGTCCAGGATCACCCGCATCCCCTGCCGGTGCGCCGCGTCGACGAAGCGCTTGAAGTCCGCCTCGGTCCCGTGCTCCGGGTTGATGGCGGTGTAGTCGCGAATGGAGTAGTAGCTGCCCAGCCCGCCCTTGCGGTTCTGCACGCCGATGGGCTGAATGGGCATCAGCCACAGGATGTCGACCCCCAGCCCCTTCAGCCGCGGCAGGTGCGGCTCCAGCGCGGCGAAGGTGCCCTCGGGGGTGAACTGGCGCACGTTCACCTCGTAGATCACCGCGTTGCGCGACCAGGCGGGATAGAACGAGGTGTCGGCAGCGGCGGGGGAAAGCGCGATGGTGGCCGACGGGATGCCGGCCCCGCGTACCGTGCCGGGTGCCGGCGGTGCCGCGCAGGCGGCCAGCGCGAGGACGGCGGATATGCGCAGCAGGGCTGTGTTCATCGAAAACGGCAGGTGTCGGGGAAGAACGAACCAGGCGGGGGATGAGTTAACGATTCCCGCGCCGATTGTCCACCTCGGCGCCCGCGGGAGGGGGACGTGGAACCCTCGCGCCCGTTCTCGCGTACGTCACGCGGGCGCACCGCACTTGCCAACGCCCCCCGACGTGCTAGAATTGCAGCATGTAGGAAGCCCGGCCCATTCCGCACCCGCAGGAGCCACCCGGAATGCCGTTCTCGCCCGTTCGATCCTGTTTGGCCCTCCTGGCCGCCGCCGCGCTGTCGGCGTGCGGCGGCACGACACCGGAGCCTGTCGCAACCCCGGCGCCCGTATCGGCCGCGCCCCAGCCCGTCTCCACGCCGCAGCCGGCTGCGCAGGGCGGCATGACGGCGCTGGACGTGGCACGCCACGCGTGGGTGCCGGCGGACGCCGAGTTCATGACCGGGATGATCGGGCACCACGCGCAGGCCGTCGAAATCTCGCGCCTGGTGCCCACGCGCGCGCAGAGCCCCGCGGTCAAGCGGCTGGCGGAGCGGATCATCAACGCGCAGGAAGACGAGATCGCCACCATGCAGCAGTGGCTGCGCGACCGCGGCCAGCCGGTTCCGGACGCGGCCCACGCGCACCACGCGGCCGGGCACGCGATGATGCCCGGCATGCTGACGCCGGAGCAGGTGGCCCAGCTGCAGCGGGCCACCGGCGCCGAGTTCGACCGGCTGTTACTGAACCTGATGATCCAGCACCACCGCGGGGCCGTGTCCATGGTCCAGCGGCTGTTCGGAACGCAGGGCGCCGGCCAGGACGAAACCGTGTTCAAGTTCGCGTCGGACGTCGGCGTCGACCAGACCACGGAGATCGCCCGGATGCAGCGGATGCTCGCGGATGTGACGTTCGGTACCCCATCGCCCTGACCGCTCTTAGCCGAGCGGCCGCGGCGCGCCCCACCTCACCCAGCTAAAGGAACACCCATGTCCGTCTCTCCGCCCCGCCCCGCGCGGGTACCATTCACCGCCCCGTGGGCCCGGCTGTCGCTGGCCCTCGTGCTCGCGGCGGGCGCCGTGCCCGCGGCGGCCCAGGGAACGTCGCAGACCGACCCCCGCGTGGGGCTGCGCGCCGGCATGTACGACGCCGCCGAGGCCGCGTGGAACCTTCGCGTGGTCAGCAAGTCGCGCCCGGCGCCCGGCTTCGAGCGCAGCACCAACTCCGACCTGGCGTTCAGCGGCAAGTACGCCATCCAGGGCAACTACAACGGCTGGCAGATCTGGGACATCTCCAACCCGGCCCAGCCCTCGCTGGCGACGGCGTTCGTGTGCCCGGCCTCGCAGAGCGACGTGTCGGTGCACGGCAACCTGCTGTTCATCTCCGGCGAAGGCCTTTCCGGTCGCCTGGACTGCGGCACCCAGGGCGTGCGCGACACGGTGAGCACCGAGCGGCTTCGCGGCCTGCGCATCTTCGACATCAGCGACATCCGCAATCCGAAGAACGTCGGCAACGTGCAGACCTGCCGCGGCTCGCACACGCACACCGTGCTGGCCGACCCGCGCGACCGTGAGAACGTGTACGTTTACATCTCGGGCTCGTCGCAGCTGCGCTCGCCCAACGAGCTTCCGGGGTGCGTAGGCGGCGCGCCGGGCGAAAACCCCAACTCGGCGCTCTTCCGCATCGAGGTGATCAAGGTGCCGCTGGCGCACCCCGAGCGTGCGGCCATCGTCAGCTCGCCGCGCATCTTCAACGACCTGACGGCCCCCGCGCGCCACGGCGAGGCGCCCGAAGACGTGGCCCGCGCCGCCGCGACCGCGGCCGCCGCCCGCGCCCGCGGTGAGTACACCGTGACCATCCAGGGCATGGAGCGCGTGGCGCCCGGCCAGTTCATCCAGCCGCTCCTGGACAGCATCGTCAAGCAGCGCGGCGGCACCGGCCCCGCCACGGCGGCCGACAGCGCCACCCTGCGCCGCGACCTGCAGGGCATCGTCAACAGGATGTTCGCCGAGGACGCGGGCGAAGGCCCCCAGCCCGGCCCCACGCAGTGCCACGACATTACCGTGTACCCCGGCATCGGGCTGGCGGGCGGCGCGTGCGAGGGCTACGGCATGCTGCTGGACATCCGCGACCCGGCCAACCCGGTGCGCATCGCGGCCGCGGCCGACAGCAACTTCTCGTACTGGCACTCCGCCACCTTCAACAACGACGGCACCAAGGTGCTGTTCAGCGACGAGTGGGGCGGCGGCGGCCAGGCCAAGTGCCGCGCCACCGACCGGCCGGAGTGGGGCGCCAACGCCATCTTCACCATCGAGAACGGCCGCGACCTGCGGTTCCGGAGCTACTACAAGCTCCCCGCGCCCCAGACGGCGCTGGAGAACTGCGTGGCGCACAACGGCTCGCTGATCCCCATCCCGGGGCGCGACGTGATGGTGCAGGCGTGGTACCAGGGGGGCATCTCGGTGTTCGACTGGACGGACGCGGCGCGCCCGTTCGAAATCGCCTACCATGACCGCGGGCCGTCGGATTCCACGCGCATGGGCCCCGGCGGGTCGTGGTCGGTGTACTGGTACAACGGCGCCATCGTCAGCTCCGAGATCTCGCGCGGGCTCGACATCTTCGAGCTGCAGCCCAGCCAGTTCCTGTCGCGGAACGAGATCGACGCGGCCAACACGGTCAAGCTGGAGCAGCTGAACCCGCAGGGCCAGCCCAAGTTCGTGTGGCCGCCCAGCTTTGCGCTGGCGCGCGCCTACGTGGACCAGCTGGAGCGCTCCAGCGGCCTGAACGCCGGGCGCATCACCGCGGTGCGGCAGGCGCTGACCACGGCGGAGCGCGCCTCGGGCGCGGGCCGCCGCACGGCGCTGAACAACCTGGCCACCAGCCTGGACGGCGACGCAGGCCGCTCGTCCGACGGTGCCAAGGTGCGCATGCTGGCGGGTGCCGTCCGCGACCTGGCCCGCGCGCGGTAAGCCGGGCAGTACGGTCGATGGACAACGAGAACCGCCCCGGGCACGGTGCCCGGGGCGGTTCTTCGTTGCGCCGCGCCGCACGCTCCTACGGCCGGGGCGGCTCGCGGAACCCGGTGCGGGCAAGGGCGTCGAGCCTGGACCGCGCCGCCGCGCTGCGCACCGCTCCTCGGCGATGAAGATCGCGCAGTACAGCCCGGCCGGGGTCTCCCATGCGGGCAAGACTCTCGACTGCCCAGACGGAAGCCTCGGGAAAATCCTGCCGAGACTCTGCCTGCATCGCCACGTCGCGCAGTATTGGCAGCGCGGGCCCGGGCTCCGCCAGATGCGGCAGCGACATGCCCACCAGTAGCGCCTGGAGGCCGGTATCGGAAGTGCCGCGGTAGATGGCAGCAAGGCGATTGCCGGCCCGCGGGGAGCGCGGTTTCGGCCAATGCTGACCCGCGAACGCGAGCAGACCGACGGCATCCGTCCGTACCTCCCGCCTGGGAGAGGTCAGTGCAAGGCGTTGCAGGCCGTCGAGCACGGAATCTATCATGGCAACCGGGAGCCGGTCGGCGTGCGTGAGCACCGATCCCACGACGAGGACCGGAATGTTCGCGCCTTGGTGATCGCGGTCAAAACGCGCGAGGAGAACCGGAACCGGGCCGACGTCAATACGCATGAAAGATCCGGGCGTGGACCCGGGGCGCGAGATCGTCCATCCTGAGGGCGTCCGGATTACCTCCGTCGTCGGTTGGGCGCTCACGGGAACGCAGGCGAGCACCCCGGCAGCGGTTGCCAGCGCCAGAACGGCTGCCCTGTACATCGCAATGGCTTTCATAGGTCCCATCCTCACATAGTGTGGGTAGCGGAGACGAACGATCCGGAGTTCGGATCGTACAACCAGATAACACCTGACCAGTTCCCGCTTGCACCATTGGAATGGGCCGCCGAGTAGTTCGAAAGCTCTGCGCCTCGCTCGAAGGCTCGGTTCAACACTCCCGCGCGCAGGTGCGCCTCTTCACCCGCGACTAGAGGTTCGATTGCGGCGTACGGATCGTACTGCAATGTTGCAGCAGCCGCTCGCGCAACGGATTCGTGGCCGTTTGCTCCCGTGGTTCCAAACCCCTCATGCGCCCACGCGGCACTCAGGAAAGCATCCATGGCGACGCCCTTGCAGTACTTGTTGAACTCATAAAAGTTCGCGGAGATCTGTGTTCCGGTCATTCCCCCGTTCCGGCATTCCTGTGCCTGCGCCGGATCCGACACGAGGAAGCGTGCGCCGCCTGGCAACGCATTCGGATTGATGTTGGACCCACGGTCCATTCGGTAGCTCGCCGATGTCACATACCAGACGCCGTTGTTCGGACCCGAGGGTACCTGGGCGATGGTATACCCATTTGTCACGTCCTGCCGCGGATCCGGGTCGACGCGCACTCCCGCGCACGAGCTACGGGACCTGTTCCACCCCAGCACGAAACTTGGTACCGCGGCCGGCATGCTTTCGCACACCTGTGCACCCCCTTGAACGAAGCTCCATTTGGTATTGTCCCACCGCCAGCCCCGGTTCGTCACTTCGAAGCTCGACATCAAGTCCCGCACGCCGTGCGAGTCTTCTATCGTGAGAGTGACCGTTCCGCCATGGACGGCCATTCCAGACCAGACCATCTCCGCGTTGGTCTCCTCGAAGGAAAGGTGGCTCGTATCCGCCCACCGCCACCGGATCACCCGTGTAGTAAGCTCGTCGGTGATGTTCGACGAGCAAGTGACCGTCTCACCTCTGCGGACCTGCGCCGTGCAGACGAGCATGGGATCGCCATAGGAGCAGTTCCAGCACGGCGCTTGGCCGCCCGTACCCCCACCAGCACTTTCGGTCGGTTCCGTCGACACGATGGGGCCGGTGGTGGCGTCCGGCGGACTACCGGTGCCTGCCCCGGTTGGCGGGCGCCCGACAGCCACGATGGTCTCAAGCGTAAAGCAGGTCTTGTTCTCATCGTAGATATCGCCCACCTTCGAGGCGCAATCACCTTCTTCCATGATGGTGATGTCGCCCTTGGTGCGGTGAGAGTACTGGTATCGCGCATCCGTGGGAACGCGGAGCTGCGCCTCGAGGATCCGGACAGCGAGCCTTGTCCGAGGGATCACGCAGTTGGCGAGCAGCACAGGACTTTTGCCCGGTTCTTCCAGTCGAAACTGGTACTTCAGGGTTCCACCGTCCGCAGCCAGCGCAGCGCGTGGGAAATCCACTGGTAGCTGAGAGTACGCATAGGCATAGGGCAGCCCCTCCACGGCCTTGCTGACGAAGCAGCCGTACGGGCTGCTATTTCGATTGAGGTTTGCCGCCGCACCGGCACCGGAAATCGTTGCCGTTGGTGAGGGCGCCCCGTCGGTACATGCACTCGCCGCAAGCATCCATACGAGTGCAAGCATGTACCGCCTCCAACCAAAACCGACCTTCATACGGCTCATGTAATGCTCCAAACATTGTGAGGGGTGCGCCAGGGATTGCGTAGCAGAGGCGATGGGGGGACGGCTCCGCGACGAGCCGCACAGTTCAGAGGTGACGCTCACAGCGATCAAGGTATGTCTCGATCGGTGCGCTGTCAAATGTTTCCGGAAGTTCGTGGCGAACGCCCCCGGTCCGACGCGCTACGGTGCGCACGCGCACAGTGGCGGGCGCCGTTCGCGACCTGGCCCGCGCGCGGTGAGCCTGGCAGTATGGTCGATGGACAACGAGAACCGCCCCGGGCACGGTGCCCGGGGCGGTTCTCGTTGGCGGCGCGGCGGAAGGGCTCTACCCGCGCACGAGGCCGATGTCGGAGTGGCTGACGAACTCGCGGCGGACGCAGCGCCAGCCGCCGGGCCCGCGGACGAAGAACAGGTTGTGCTTGTCGTGGTACGCCGTCATCGCCTCGTCTGGCCGTGGGGGCCAGCTCGTGCCGACTTCCACCAGCACGACCGCGGTGTCGGCCCGCATCGCGACGCCGCGTGTGCCGATCCAGCTGCGGTAGCCGGGGCGCTCCGGCAGGCTGGCCTCGGGCACGGTCCGCAGCAGCGTGGCTACGGCGGAGTCGAACGCGGACGCCGGCGGGAGCACGTCCAGCCGGTTCCGCCGCCCGATCGCGGGGACGATCGAGTCCGCCAGCAGGGCTCCCACCGTGCTCACCAGGCCCGCGGTGTCCGGCAGTGTCTGCGCAGTCCCGGACTCGGCGCCAAGCACCAGGGCCGCCACCGCGAGCGCGCATCTTCGCATCTCCTTCGCCCCTACCGCCGGACGTCCACCGCGATGTTCCGCCACTTCCCCTGCCGGAAGCGGAGGACGCTGAGCGCGCAGCGCGTCGTATGCCCCGCAAGGATCGCCAGCCAGATGTCCAGCGGGTCCAGCGTGGCCACGCGCTCCACGACGGCGCAGATACCCAGCGGTACCATCACCTGCGAGACGATGGAAATGTAGAGCGGCCCCTTGGTGTCGCCCGTGCCCTGCAGCCCGCCGGTGTAGGTGAGCGCCACGGCGATCATCAGCCCCGAAACGCTCAGGATGCGCAGCAGCTGCACGCCGAGGTCCACCACCCCAGGCTCGTCCATGCCGAACACGCCCAGCAGCGTGCGGGGAAGGAAGAAGAAGAACAGCCCCAGGAAGCCGGCGCCCGCCATGGCGATGCGCGCGGCCACGTGCACCGCCTCGTTGGCGCGGTCCGGCTGGCCGGCGCCCAGGTTCTGCCCGGCGACGGCGGCGGCGGCGCCCATCAGCCCCACCGACGTCCAGGTGACCAGCGAAAAGAGCTGCCCGTACGACACCGCGTACGCCGCCTGCGCCGCCGCGCTCTGCGCCAGCGAGCCGATGAACGCCAGCAGCAGCAGCCCGCCCACGTTCATGGCGATCCCCTGGATCCCGGCCGGCAGGCCGAAGCGGAAGAGCGACTTGATGATGCCCCAGTCGGGCGCGTATCCCCGGCCCTTGGGGAACGAGACCACCCATCCGCCGTGCCACAGCTTGAAGAGCGAGTACACGCCCAGCAGCCCGGCCGCGATGACCGTTCCCATGGCCGCGCCGGCCGTGCCGTAGGCGGGAATGGGGCCCACGCCGGTGATGAACACCACGTTCAGGGCAATGTTCATCAGCGTCATGGCGATGCCCAGCACCATGGGCGTCCGCGCGTCGCCCGCGGAGCGCAGGGCGCCGCTGGTGAGGAAGAAGATCAGCATTCCGCTGCTGAACACCATGGAGATGCGCAGGTAGGGCAGCGCCTCGGCCTGCACGGCGGCGGTGGCGTTCACCAGGGTCAGCAGTGCCGGCGCCGCAAACCATCCCACGGGCGCCAGCACCAGCAGCGAGATGCCGAGGGCGGTCAGGAACGCCTGGTAGACCGTGCGGTCCGCCATCTCCTCGTCGCCCGCGCCCACGAAGCGCGCCACCAGCACGCTCATTCCCGTGAACACCGACATGATGAAGACCACGATGACGATCCAGATCTGCGTGGCCACCCCGATGCCGGCGTTGGCGGTGAAGCCCACGTAGTGGCCCACCATCACGTGGTCGATGATGCCCTGCAGCCCGCCGAAGATGTTCGTCAGCATGGTGGGCCACGCCAGCTTCCACACGGCGGGCGCCAGCGGGCCCTCGATGATGGAGCGGTCGTAGCGCCGCCCCGGCGCGGCGATGGCGGCGGGCGCGGCGGTGCTGGCGGGCGGCGCGGCGGCCGTCTGCGGCGGATCGGTCGGTGCGGCTGCGGACGGATTCAACGAAAGCTCTCCAGGTTCAGGACGTACCACAACGGATACTGCCCATCGCCGCGTGCCGCATGGGTCAGGTGGCCCATCAGCGTAAGCCCGCGAGCCAGCCGCGCGTGGTGTCGGCCACCTCGTCCACCACCTGCTCGTCGGTGCGGCCGGACGACTTCAGCACGTGGAACGAGTGGTCGGCGCCTTCCAGCCAGTGCATCGTCCAGTTGGGGCCCACGCGCTGCAGCGTCGCCTCCATCAGGTCGCGCCTGCACAGCGCGTCGCGAGTGCCGTTGAAGCAGAGCACGGGTGCGTGGATGGACGGCAGGTGGGCGTCGCGAAGCTTTTCGGGTTGCTTGTCGGGGTGCAGCGGATAGGCGAGAAGGAGAAGCCCGTCGCACGCGAATCCCTCCGCAGCCAGCATCGACGCGGCCCGTCCCCCCATCGACCGCCCGCCAATGACCAGCAGCGGCGGGCCAACCTCGTCGCGCACCCGCGCCACGACGGCCGACACGCACTCCATCAGCCGCGGCATGGGGTCCGGCCGGCCCGACCCCTTCTCGCGATACACGAAGTTGAACCGCACGGTGGACAAGCCGCGCGCGCGGAATGCCGCAGACAGCCTCAGCATCCCGGCATCATCCATCCGGCCACCGGCACCATGCGCGAACACGAACACGCCACGCGCATCCCCCGCGGCTTCGTACACGGCCGTGACCGCGTCCGCGCCAACCTCCACCCGCCACGTGATGCTCGCTGGTGATGCCGTCATTTCACGCGGGAGAGGAGGAAGGGGATCGCGAGGAAAGTGCGCGCGAGTCGTCCCAAGCTCAGGCACCCCACCCCCGCGCGCAAGGCCTGGAAAGCCCGCGCACCTGTGGCCGCGCGAAAATCCTTGTAGAATACACTTGGCTGGGCGAAAGCATGGGCGCGCCACACCGGCGCCCCTGCACCACAGCAGGCCAGTCCGCGAAGGCGGACTTCGTGTGGTCGTTGCAGCGAATTCATTCGCCCGCGGCCGCGGGCGTTCCAAAAACGCAGGTCCGAGCGCTTCGGAGAGGGCCGTGCGAGCCCCGGCTGCCCTCTCCCCCCGGCCCCCTCTCTCGCAAGCGGGAGAGGGGGAGAACTGCACCACCTTCCGGGCGCGCGCCTGGCTTCGACCGACACCCGGGCAAGCCAGTCCGCGAAGGCGGACTTCGTGTGTTTGTTGCAGCGAATTCATTCGCCCGTGCGGACTTGCGGCTCGGATGGCATCCAGTCGCACCTCCACCCCACCGGGCGGACCCTGCGGCCTTCATGGCGGCCACCGCGACATCAAACCACACCCGACCCGCTCCCCCACCGCATCCCGAATGGCCATTCACATCCTGGGCATCTCCGCGTTCTACCACGATTCCGCCGCCTGCCTGGTGCGGGACGGCGAGATCGTCGCGGCCGCACAGGAAGAGCGGTTCACGCGACGTAAGCACGATGCGGCCTTTCCCAGCGGCGCCGTGGAGTACTGCCTGCGCGAGGCGGGGATCACGGCGGAGCAGCTGGACCACGTGGCGTTCTACGACAAGCCCTGGCTCAAGTTCGAGCGGCTGCTGGAAACGTACCTGGCCTACGCGCCATCCGGCTTTTCGTCGTGGGTGAAGGCGATGCCGCTGTGGCTGAAGGAAAAGCTGTGGATGGGCGACGTGGTGCAGGACGAGCTGGGCATCGACCGCGACCTGCTGTATCCCGAGCACCACCAATCGCACGCGGCGTCGGCGTTCTTCCCGTCACCGTTCGAACGCGCGGCGGTCATCACCTTCGACGGCGTGGGCGAGTGGGCCACCGCCTCGTGGGGCGTGGGCGCCGGCAACCACGTGGACCTGCAGTACGAGATGAAGTTTCCCCACAGCCTGGGGCTGCTGTACTCGGCGATGACGTACTACCTGGGATTCCGCGTGAACTCCGGCGAGTACAAGGTGATGGGGCTGGCTCCGTACGGCGAGCCCAAGTACGCCAGGCTGATCATGGACGAGCTGATGGACGTTCGCGAGGACGGCTCGTTCCGGCTGAACATGAAGCACTTCAACTACACGCGGGGCCTCACGATGACGTCGGAGAGCTTTCACCAGCTCTTCGGCGCGCCGCCGCGCACCCCCGAGTCGCCGCTGACGCAGCGCGAGATGGACCTGGCGCGCTCCATCCAGGACGTCACCGAAGAGCTGATGCTCCGTACCGCGCGCCACGTTCGGAAGGAGACGGGCGAGCGCAACCTGTGCCTGGCCGGCGGCGTGGCGCTGAACTGCGTGGGCAACGGCCGCATCCTGCGCGAAGGGATCTTCGACGACATCTGGATCCAGCCCGCGGCGGGCGACGCGGGCGGAGCGCTGGGGGCCGCGCTCTTCGCCTGGCACCAGGTGCTGGACCAGCCGCGGACGGTCCACCCGGGGCGCGACGCCCAGCGGGGCTCGTTCCTGGGGCCGGCGTTCGAGCCGGACGGGATCGAGGCGTGGCTGCGCGAGAAGGGCGTCCCATATCGCCGCTACGCCGGGGACGAGGCGGCCGGGGTGGCGGCGGGGCTGATCGCGGAGGGGAGCGTCGTCGGCTGGTTCGCGGGGCAGATGGAGTTCGGCCCGCGGGCGCTGGGGGCGCGCAGCATTTTGGGCGATGCGCGCAGCACCCGCATGCAGTCGGTGATGAACCTGAAGATCAAGTACCGCGAATCGTTCCGCCCCTTCGCCCCGTCGTGCCTGCGCGAAGACGCAGCGGAGCTGTTCGAGCTGGATCGCGAGTCGCCGTACATGATGCTCGTGGCCCCCGTGCGGGAGAGGTACCGGACGGCGGCGACGGACGAGGACCGAGGGCTGTTCGGGATCGACAAGCTGAACGTGCCGCGCAGCGTAGTGCCGGCGGTCACGCACGTCGACTACTCGGCGCGCATCCAGACGGTGGACCCGCGCGACCACCCGCGCTACCATCGCCTGCTCGAGGAGGTGAAGAAGCGCACGGGCTACGGCGTGGTGATCAACACCTCGTTCAACGTGCGCGGCGAGCCCATCGTCTGCACGCCGGAGGACGCGTACGTCTGCTTCATGCGCACGGGGATGGACGCGCTGGTGCTGGAGGACATGGTGCTGCTGAAGGCCGAGCAGCCGCCGCTGGCCGACGACGCGGACTGGCGCGCCCGGCTCGAGCTGGATTGAGGGGGCGATGAAGAACCGGGAAAAGACGGCCGCCGACCTGCGCAGGTTCGGCTTGGTGATGGCGGCCCCGCTGGCGCTGATCGGCGGATTCCTGCTGTGGCGCGGGCGGCCGGCGGCGCCCTGGATGCTGGGGATCGGCGCGGTGTTCCTGGTGCTGGGGCTGGTGGCGCCGGGGGTGCTGCGGCCGGTGGAGCGGTGGTGGATGGCGTTCGCGATGAAGATCTCCATCGTGAGCACCTTCGTCCTGCTGGCGCTGAGCTACTTTCTGATCGTTACGCCCATCGCCATCGTGCTGCGGCTGCTGGGCAAGGACCGCCTGTCGCTGAAGGCCGACCCGTCGCGCGCCTCGTACTGGGAGCGGGTGGAAGCCGGCGGCCCCGCCACCCGCCCCGACAAGCCGTACTGACCCGCATCACCCCCGGAAAGGAAGGCTCCATGGCATCGCAATCCAGGCTGAGGTTGCTCTTCGGCTTCATCCGCGCCCGCAAGCGGTGGGTGCTGATGCCCATCATCATCTTCATGCTGCTGCTGGGCATGCTGATGGTGCTTACGCAGGGCTCCGCACTGGCGCCGTTCATCTACACGCTGTTCTAACCGAAGCCCGTGGTCGGCTTGGCGTTGGGCGCGTACGGGTGCAGGATGCGCGACGGCCTCGCGCTGGTCCGCGGGCACGGGCACCGCGCCCGAAGTGCGGAACCACCACTTCCAGCACAGGCGCAGGCGCAGCGTTCCGCGGTCCTTCCCCTCCCAGTCGTAATACTCCACCTCGCGCCACGGCCACACGTTCTCCACCCCGCAGCGACGATGAAGAAAGCACCCAGGCAGGCGGGCACGAGCGCAATCGTCGGAACGCGCGGCCTGAACGTGATCACTGCAACGAGCAGTTGCACGGCTCCTGTGACGAGGAACGCCCACTGCGTGTGCCCACGCGGCAGGCGAACGAGCACCGCACCCAGCTTTCGGCGCCGGTGTTCGGTGATAGGCTGGTGGCCACCAGCAGAGGGCGCCCAGCCAGATGAGGGCATCGACGAAGCGGTCGAACGGAAGCATCACCACGGTCTTTATCCCAGGATCCCACGCGCGCGAAGCTCGGTACCGAGGGGCGTCGCGACGCTGTCCAGCCAGGCGATGCAGCCCTCGGGGTTCACCTCGATGCCGGCCTGCGCGTGCGGAATCAACACGGGGGGCACCCACGACACCAGGTATACGCCCCTGCCGCTGACCCTGCGGGCACCTTCATCCACGAACAACCCGGCCCAGGTATCCCACGGCGGGGTGTTGGTGAGGTCGAAAAATCCGCCGCTCTCCACCTCGGCGGCGCCGTCGGACAGGTCGGCGTCGGGGTAGTACACCAGCAGCCGCCCACCTTTCAGGCCACCGGCATCGCCCACGGGCGGGAGATGCCGGGGCACGCGGTCCTCACGCGTGTGCAGGACGAACCTCATGGCCGCACGGTCCACCACCAGCACGGGCGGCCGAAAAATCTCGGTTCTGAGCAGGCCGCGCGGATCGCTCGCCGACGCCCGCGGCCCGCACCACGCGATCGCCTGGGCCAGCCGTGCCGGGAACGACTCCCGGTCGCCGCTGGAACCGGCCTGCATGACACCCGCCATCATCCGGTCGAACAACCTGAACACGCGCGCCGTCACGGGGCCACCGGCGCGGCGAGGCGCCGCTGGACGGCGGCGACGTGGTGCTGGTTGTGGTAGAGCGTAAAGAACAGCATCTCGCGCGTCGTCAGGCGGCCCAGCAGCGGGTGCGGCATGCGGATGCCATCCAGCTGCGGCTCGGTCCAGCGTTCCAGCCCGCCGCGCAGCCGAGCGTTCGCCCGCTCCCACCGCGCCAGGATCTCCGCCCTGCGGCGCCCGGCGTCGTCGGCCGACACGACCTCGGGCGGGGGCACGAACGCGCCCGACGCCTTGCCCCCGGCCGCGAGCGCCGCGCGGTACGCGTCGCGGACCTGCACGTACGAGCGCGACGGCGCGCGCGCCCGGCCGAAGCGCAGGCGCAGCAGCAGCTTGGGAGCCGCGAGCCCCCGCGCCACGGCGTTTACGGAGGTAACGAGGTGGGTCAGGTGCTCGGCCGGCGTCCAGGCGTCCCCCGTCCGCTGGTTGAACTCGGCGCCGAGCGAGCCGAAGTACGACGCGACCTCGGCCTGCACGTGGCCGAGCGCCTCCAGGATCTCGATGCGGATGCGTGGAGCGTCCAAGGGCACGGGCGGTTCTCGCGGAGAGGTGGCGTTGAGCAGAACGTGCTGGTCGCGCGGAATGTGACGGGTCGGGCGTCCTTGCGGGCGATCCGCCCGAATGGACGAACCCCGACACGGACGCTGGCGCGCTCCGGCCGGGGTTTTTGACGTCAGGCTCGGGCGTCAGGCGAGGCCGGGCGTTCGTTCCGCGGGAGGCGCCTGGGCAGGTGGATCGGTCGGTGCTTCTACGACGGTGCGGACGGATGCCGCGGATCCGGCGGCCACGTCGTAGCGTTCCCACCGCTTGCGGGCCGGGCGCCGAACCCAGCGCACCGTCATGTCGATCGCGACCAGCGGAAGGACCAGCACCGCCGCGAACAGCAGCAGGACCCAGGAATTGTCGATGCGCCCCACCGCGAAGAACACGATGAACTCGGCGGCCACCACGGCCAGCCACAGGCCCGCCAGGAAGCTGCGGGTGCGGGTCCAGAATTGGGCCATGGGACCTCCGGGCGCTCGGGGAACGTGCCGCGGGGCAGGCGAACACGGGTGGGACGGGAAACGGAAGATGTTGAACCCTAACGCAATAGGTGGCATGGGCGCAATGGATCACGGCGCGAGGGAGGGGACGCCGCGGGGCGCTTCCGCCAGCGCGGCCTCCACTTTCTCCGCCCACTCCCGGCTGCCCTCCACTTGCAGCGTCTCCACCGTTCCGTCCCTCAGTTCCAGACGCAGGTCCGTCGCGAAGATCCCGGCGTAGCGGGTGGCACGCACCTCGGCCAGCTGCGCCAGCGGCACCGACAGGTCTTCCTTCCCGCCCACGCGGTACAGCACCAGCCTGCGGTCGGTCAGGAACAGCCATCCGAAGTACCCCGCCTGGTACCGGTCCGCCGGGCCGTCGTGAAGCACCTGCTCGCCGTCCGCCAGGACCGGGCTCCAGCTGCCCCGCAGGTGCCGGCGGTTGAGCACGCTCACCGCCGCGGGGGTGAGCAGCGTCAGCACGAGCACGGCGGCCAGCACCGCGAGAGTGCGCCCGTCCACTTCGCCCCCGGTCGCGAGGACGATTGCCAGGGCGTACAGGGCGAAGAGCGGGAGGGAGATCCCCAGGTGGCGCCGGATGGACCAGAGGAGTGAGGGCATGGCGAGGAGGGGGAACGGGGGATGATGGTCAGAGGGCCGCGGCCAGGAGCGCCAGGAACGCCGCCGTCGCGGCCCAGCACGCGGTGGTGATGCCGGCGCAGCGCAGCATGCGCCCACGCGGCGGAATGCTCCCGTCGCGCGAGACGCGATAGCAGCTGGTCGCGCCCGCCACGCCGATGACGATGGGCACCAGCCCGCCCACGGTCAACACGGGGATGATCGCGCACGCCAGGACGAAGCCCCAGCCCCACCGCGGCACGTCGGAGGTCTTCACCGCTCCGCCCGTCTCCACTGAGCGGCCATCGGCGTCATCGATCCGGATCTTTCGTGCCATGTTCGTGTCGGTGGGAGCGCGCCGGGGGGAGGGCGGCGCACGGTGGTGCCGGGCTCGAAGCTCACTTGCTCGGGGCGGGCGAAACGTCCATACTGGATTTCCCCTGCCTGCCGCACCCGCTCCCGGTTCCCCGCGATGATCCTTGAAACCGCCGCCCTGGTGGCGCTCGTCTCCGTTCCCGCGGCCGCCGCCGTGCGTGCCGGCTTCCTCTCCTGGCGCGGACGTCGGCGCAACCAGCGGGACCTGTGCGCCGACTGCGCGGGCCCGCACTACGCCGCTCCCGCCTACGACGCACCCGCGCTGGTGCAGGGGCGCACGGTCTGCGGGCCGTGCGCGGCGCGCCATCGCCGCAGGCTGCGCGTGGCGCTGGGGCTCGTCGCCGTTCTCACCGGCACGGCGGTGGTGGGCGGCGTCGCGGCAGCGGCCATGGGCGCCATCGGCTGGGGGCTGCCCGCGCTGCTGGCCGCCGAGTACGCGGCCGTGTTCGGCGGCGCGCTGGCGTGGATGAAGCGGCGCAACCGCCAGGCGCACCAGGAACTGCTCGCGGGGACCGGTGCCGCCCCGCGACTTACGTCGGGCGCGGGCACGGCGGCCAGCGCGCGCTGATTGCTTCTCGACGGCCGCGCGTCAGGGGCTCGGCCACTCCATCTTCTTGAAACGAACGGAGCGGAAGACGGCCAGCGCCTCTCGCTGGCCCGCCACGTCGGCGGTCGTGGCGATCATCGTCAGGTGCAGCGCGCCTGCTTCGTCGCCGTTCTCCAGCTCGCGCCAGGTCACACCCGCGAGATAGCCTTCCTTCTCCGAACGCGCGGTGACGATCTTCGCCAGGTGCCCGCCGATCTCCATTCGGCAGGAACGGAAGCCCGCGCCCGCGGATCGCCACTCCTGCAGCGTCGACGAGTACGGGCCGTAGTCGAAGTGGAGCGCGCGCCCCGGCGCGCGGTACTCGCCCATGAACGAGTCGATCCCCTGCACCTGCACCTTGCGGTACCCGCGCGGAAGCCTCAGCGAGAACGGACCCACATCGGCCGAGGTCCACCCGGGGCCCGGCTCCGGACGATCGAGGCAGGGCGGGAGCTCTGCGACCGAGACCAGGCCGCGCTCGTGCGTTACCTTCTCGATTGGGTCGGCTCCGCGCTCCGGCTGCCGCTTGCAGGCGGCCAGCGGCGCGATGCACGCCAGCACGACGACGGCGGCCCGGCGGAATCCGGGCATCGTTCAGCTTCCCGGGAACACGACGTCCACCCGAACCCGCGCCGGCGTGTCGTCCTCGTCGCGCAGTTGCACGACCGCGCCTTCGGTGATGGCGCTGTCCGCGGACGTGCCCACTCCGCGGGTGGCGCTCACCCGCAGGCACACCGGTTTGGGCCCCCCAAAGGAGATGAAGCGGCCCTCATACGCACCCGCGGCGTTGGTCTGGGCGGGGTACGTGTCCTGGTCCGCGGGTTCGCCGAAGCCCTGACCGCACTGCTCGCGGTAGAACGATGCGCGCATCACCGCGCCCGGAACCGGCGCGCCGGCGGCGGTGCGCACCACGCCATGGATCTCGACGTGGCTGCGGCTGGGCGGGCACCCGCACATGCCCGTCGGCGTGGTGCACGAAAGCACCAGGGCGATCGCCAGGGTAGGCGCCAGGCGCAGCAGGATCGGTCGTTTCATCGGGTCGGGGTAGATTCCTGGTAGCGCGCCGGGGCAAAGCGGCTGGCGATCAGGCCGGTCGCTGCTTCCGGGTCGATGGACTGCACCAGCACGCCCTCCTGGCCGTACGGCAGGTACGCTTGGCACTCGCCCGCCGGGTCGATGAGGGCCGTGGCGGATTCCGGGAAGCGCAGCGCGTAGTTGACGCTGGCGAAGTAGATGGTGTTCTCGATGGACCGCATCACCATCGCCTTTTCGTAGTACGGCCGGTCGGCCCCGCCCCACTCCTTCAGGCGGATGCCGTCCTGGTTGCTCCCGGTGTGCTGGGGATGGAAGACGATCCGGGCGCCGCGCGCCGCCGCCCACCGCACCGTCTCGGGATAGCGCCACCCCTCGTGGCAGATCGCCACGCCGAACCGGGTGCCGTTGACCGCGAAGATCCGCCGCGTGTCGCCAGGCACGTAGAACGGGTCTTCGCTGGGGGCCAGCTGGTTCTTGGTCTGGTATCCCAAGTCTCGCCCGTCCGCATCGAACACCACGGCGACGATCTGCCGCCCCGCATCCGTCAGCCGCTCCATCCCCATGATGGTGGCGATGCCGTGCGTCCGCGCCAGCTCCGCCACGGCGCGCGTCGCCCGGTCCTGGTCCGCCTGGTCGAACGGGGGCACGTCGATGTCCACTCCGCGCAGCCCCGGCAGGTAGGCTTCCGGAAAGCAGACGATCTCCGCCCCCTGCGCCGACGCTTCGGCCATGAGCCACCGGACGTTCTCCAGCCCGTCATCGAGCGACGGGGCGACCCGGGGCGATGCCAGGGCAACGATCATGGACGGTTCCGGTGGGGTGGGCCAGCATCACACAGGCAGATGCCAAGTAGATCGAAAATCCCCGCCCGACGCAAGCTTTTCCCTGCCGTAAATCCAAGAGTGGTGGGCGATCCTCACCAGAGCTTCCACCACGGTTTGCTCGGCGGCTCCTGGGGTTCCGATTCCGGCTCGTCGACCGTGAAGACGTGGCCGTCGAGGTTGAGCCCGCGCCAGAGCGACAGGTCGATGTCGTCCTCACACTTGAGGGTCAGCCCGGTGCGGCTTCGCTGGCCCGATGCGTCCACGGCCTCCACCCCGTGCACCGGCGCGGTTATGGTGACCATGTCGTTGAGCGGCACCTGCAGCACCATCCCGGGGCGGACGGAGCCCTCCACGATCTCGCCGGCCAGGACGAAGAGGCCGCGCTCCGCGATGACAAACGTGTATTCGACGCGGAATCGGACAGACATGGATGCGTTCAGAGCGGCTCGGTGACAGCCTGGTAGCGACCATCCGCCAGCGTGCGTACCTCGCCCACCATCGCGAGCGTGTCCAGGTAGCGCGCAACCAGGGTTGCGGGTGCGCCGGCGAAGGCCACGCGCACCTCGGACGGTGTAGCGGGCGCGGTGGACACGTACGCCTTGATCGCGCCTAGCTGGCCGATCGCATCCGTCGGCCAGGGCTTCGTATCGACCACTTTGACCACTTCTGCTGCCGCCGGTTCGTCGGGCAGGTCCAGCGCAGGCTCTTCCGGCGCAGGCACGCCGCCGCCGAAGCGCGGAACCTGGTACTCCGGCCGCAGCCACCGCACGATGCCGCGCTTTTCCTCTTCCACGCGCTCGTCGTGCAGGGCCACCAGGCGCTCCAGCACCTCTTCGCGCTCCATGGGCCAGGGCCAGCCGTACGCCTGCGCCACCAACCGGTCCAGCTCGTCGTGCATGTCGCGCAGCACGCCGCACGCGGCGATCTCGTGCACGGCGCGCTCCTTGGGCGTGAGCGCCTCCCCACTCCGCAGCTTCTCGACGACGTTGTACATCCCCGTCATCGTCACACGCTCATCCCGCGCGATCGCGTCCTTCCGGTGCTGGTCCAGCGCCTCCGCCACACGCCCGATCTCCTCCCGCATTTGCTTCGGAGGATCGGGAAACGGGAACGGGTCGAAGCAGGCACTTTTTACGTAGACGGGATCGTTCCCAACACCCAGCCTTCCTCCGGCCGCCGTTGCCCAGACGACATGTGCGGCTGACGAGAGCACGCCCAGGTGATACGAACTCGCAGATGCTACACAGACAAGTTTATCATCGGAGATTGTGACTGCCTCCATGAAGAGGAAGTACCGGTGGCGCGCTGTATCTACAGTAGCCACATACCTGGTCAGCCCCCGAGATGCCTCTCGCCAGTCAGGTCGGGGCTCTCCGAATCGCCACCAATAGGTACGATAACTAGCGCGCTTGTTTGCGTCTCGTTCAGGCTTGACCCGGGCCCGCGCAAGGTCGAAGACGACGGGGTACCGTCTGGCTTCGGATTCATGCATCAATCCAAAGTCAAGCACGTACAAGTCGCGCAGGTGTTGGGCAATATCACGTCCGTTACGATACGGTTTGAGTACCTCCCGATATTTCTCGTCTTTCTCGATTAGGGTCTTTGCTTCCGCTGCTGGAAGCAGGAAACCTTGCCCGTGGAGTTTCACGCCATCCGATGACATGCCACGATTGGACAGCAACCCCGTCTTTGCTGCGCCTGCAACGTCGGCATGGATTGAGAGATCTGCGTTCAGGCGGGACACGGTATGTTCGGAAAGAACGTTCGCCTTATCATCAACCCGCACCAGCGTCGCTCGCGTCCCGTCTCGCGCAACCACTGTCATTGCCACACGCACTGCCGCCCCGTCCTGTTCGTCGACCCACGGGTGATCGGGAATGGTCCACAAGACCAAGGCGCCCCGGGCAGCGGCGGCTTCAATGACGAGTCGATTCTGTCCCTGAGAAATCGTGTTCGTCGTAAGGAGCCCCGTCCTCAGCGTTCGCCCACTAGCGACCTCACTGGCGGCACGATGCCACCAATACATTACTAGATCAGCACTGTTCGTGATTGCAGGATACGCCCTGCGGAGCGCTTCGACGTAGCCATCTCCAAAGGCATCGCGCATCCTCGCCTGCCCTAGGTAAGGCGGGTTTCCGACGATGAAGTCCGCGTGGGGCCATTCCGCTGGACGCGAACCACGATATTCATAATACGGCAGGCGCGCTGCGGGATCGGGTACGAGTTCACCCGTGACCGGATGCCGAAGGCGCGGCGTGGGATCTGGGCGCGACTTCTCGGGAATCTCAACGATCTCGTCCCAGGCGAGCACGGCGTCGCGCAACTCGAGCGTGCCCGTGTCCTTGAGCACCGGCTCCGGCGGATTGACGCCCTTGTGGTGCTCCATCCAGAACTGATGATAGCCAATCCATAGAGTAAGTTCGGCAATTTCCCGAGCCCATGCCTTAACCTCAAGTCCGTAGAACTGCCAGGGACCAACTTCCTCGATCCCCAGCTCGGGATTGCCAGTGATCTCCTCGATCGCACGCAGAACCTCAAGCTCAACCCGTTTGACGAGGTGGAGGCAAACGTACAAGAAATTCCCGCTGCCACAGGCGGGATCGAGGAAGCGAAGCCCACGCAGCCATGCGTGGAAGTCGCGCAATTCATTGAGTGCGGCGGTCGCATTTTTCTTCTTTCCCGTCGCTCGCAGTTCCGCCACATGGGCCTGCACCGGCGCCCAACGCTCGCGCAACGGCACGTCCACGGTCTGGCGGACCACGCGCTCGACGTACTCGCGCGGTGTGTACTCCGCGCCAAGGCGATGGCGTTCCTTCGGATCGAGCGCCCGTGTTAGGAGAGTGCCGAAGATCGTCGGCTCGACGTATTGCCAGTTGGCCTGAGCGGCTTGATACAGCACCGCGACATCAGCGCGGGTGAGCGGCAGGACTTCGGCGTCGCGGAAGAAGTGGCCGTTGAAGCGCAGCAGCTTCCAATGCCCAAAGCGCTGCCCCTGGTCCATGGCGACCCACAACGCATGGATCGCCTCTGCAAGGTCGGTGAAATCATCCGGGACTACGCCGGACGCATCCTCCTCACCTCTGGGGATATCATGCTGGGAACGTTTGGCAAATGGGGGGGGGGGGGGGGGGGGGG